>CAZBSU010000040.1:0-11871 GCA_964494745.1 uncultured Planctomycetales bacterium
AAAGGGATCCCCCTGGCCCACAAAAAATGCGCCAAGCGAAAGACCACCATGGCATGCAGGGAGGGATACAAAAGCAGGATTTCCCACGGTCCCCGAGCCGCGGGGTCACGTTCCCGGGCCGCCTTGATCTCATCCGAGAATACGATCATAACCAGCAGGCACAGAACGACAAAAGCCAGAAATAAAATAAGGACTATCATAAATGATCTCCGTATGTCGTTTCGATTAGAGAGTGAGTTGGGGATTTATTCTCTGATCTTCCCCGAAATCCTTTTGAAATCCAGCTATCCTCAACCTTACCACTGGGAACGATTTCTATTCAAACATCGTCGGGCAGGCATTGGGGCGAGTTCCGCAGCGTAGCGACGACTGTTTGAGCAACAATGTCTGCCCCGACGATGTCATAAAAAATCGCACCCAGGATTAACCTTCACCTTTTATCAATACCACCGCCGCCTGGGCCGCGATACCTTCGGCCCGGCCAAGGCAGCCCATGCCTTCATGGGTCGTGGCCTTGATATTGACCGAATCCTCGCTTAGGGATAAAACCCGGGCGATATGAGCGCGCATCTGTTGTTTATAGGCCTTGATATTCGGCTCCTGGGCAATAATCACGGCATCGACATTCCCGACCCGATATCCCTGCTCAACGGCCAGCTGAAAGATCTGTTCCAAAAGACGCAGGCTTGAAATGCCTTTATACTGAGGATCGGTGTCCGGAAAGTGTTCGCCGATATCGCCACGGCCCAGGGCCCCCAGAATGGCGTCTCCCAAAGCGTGCAGGAGCGCATCCGCATCCGAATGGCCTTCCAGTCCCTTGATGTGCGGGATCTCCACCCCGCCGAGAAAAAGCTTGCGGCCTTTCACAAGGCGATGGACATCATATCCGATTCCGATCCGCTGGGACATTTTATCCTTTCCCTTCTCTCATTTCGCCAGGCTTGTTGGAAGCCAGGAGGCCCTCGGCTGTGATCAGGTCTTCCGGGGTGGTGATCTTGAGATTGCGGTAATCCCCCAGGACAACATGCACCGCCTGGCCCGTCATCTCCACCAAAGCGGCATCATCCGTCACATCCTGGTGCGGAAATTCCTGATGCGCCTGAATGATAATATCTTTTCGAAAAACCTGCGGGGTCTGAACCTCCCATAACAGCTTGCGATCCAGCGTGCCCTCCACCGTCATGCCCTGGGGATTGACTTGTTTGATCGTCGGCTTAACCGGAACGGCAACAATAACGGCGGCTTTCTTTTGCGCGGTCTTAATCGCGGCGTCCAGCAATTCAGCTGAGATCAACGGCCGCGCGGCATCATGAATCGCCACGAGCCCGGTCTCCGGTTCAAGGACAGCCAATCCCCTGGCCACCGAATCCCGGCGTCTCCGCCCGCCCGGGACCACCTGCCGGACTTTGGTAAAAGACAAATCCTGAATAATCCCTTCGATATCCTTAAGCTGCGGCTCCGGGGCTACCACGACCACGCCGTCAACCATCGGACTGGATTCGAATATCCTTAACGAAAACGTCAGCAGGGGTTGGCCCGCAAGCAGGACCAACGATTTGGGGACGGACGCCTTCAGCCGCGTTCCTTGTCCGCCGGCGGCAAGTATGACCTCGGTTTTCATTTTATGAGCTTGGCAAAAATCATGCGCCCGGCCTGGGTCTGCAGGACCGAAACGATATTCACGGAGACGTCCTTACCGATCAAGTGCCCGGCGTCCGTGACCACGACCATCGTCCCGTCATCCGTATAAGCCACGGCCTGATGGGGTTCTTTGCCTTCCCGAAGAAGATGGACCTTCATCTCTTCCCCGGGGAAGACGACCGGTTTCAGGGCATTGACCAATTCATTAATATTCAAGATCTCGATGCCCTGCAGCGAGGCCACCCGGCAAAGATTAAAATCAAGGGTATAAATCCGGGCATCCATCACCTTGGCCAGCCGGATCAATTGCCCATCCACGCCCTCGTTCTCCTGGACCTCGATTTCATCCTCATGGATGCGAATGTCAATCAGTGGGTCCTTTTGCATCTTTTCAAGAATGTCCAGGCCCCGGCGCCCGCGTTGGCGTTTGAGGTCGTCATCAGAGTCCGCGATACGCTGAAGTTCCTGCAAAACAAAACGCGGCACAACGAGTCGGTTCTTAAAAAATCCCGTCCGGGCGATATCCATGATCCGCCCGTCGATCACCGCACTGGTATCAAGAAGAATAACGCGTTCGTCCATGTCCTCCCTTTTGAACCGGACATAAGGGATAATGATATGGAATTCGTCTTTGCCGCGTAAGGCCATAACCGCACCCAGATACGAGAATACCAGCGTCAAGGAAACCCGGGTCACCGACTGGAAGAAATCCCCCAGAGGCAGCAGGGACAGGATGTCGGCGATCAGTTTGGCCATAAAGACGCCCAACAGCAGACCGAAAACCATGCTGGATAATCCCCGCACGGACACCTTGCGCAGGCGCGATTCGATAAAAATGAGGACTAATCCTGCCGCAGCCCCGATGGCGGCCCCTATATTCGGCTGAAATTCCGGACCGGCCACAAAGTAGCCCACAAAAGAACTGATGATCAAAAAAAAGATCCTGATAAACCAGAGTGTCATGACGGGCCGTCCTCTCTTCCTTTGACTCCGTTTTCGTTATCTTTGACCCAATCGAGTGCCTCCCGGACCGTGGCGGCAGGAATGATTTGCAGATTCTCCGTCTGAATCGCCTGGCGGCCATTAAGATTATTCTTCGGGATCAGACACCTTTTGAAACCTAATTTCGCGGCCTCGTTCAGACGCAAGGCGATCTGGCTGACACTGCGGATCTCGGAAGACAACCCGACTTCGCCCAGGACAACGGTATCATAAGGAACGGTCTTGTCCAAGAAGGCCGAGGCCACGGCCAAGACCACTCCCAGATCGGCCGCCGGATCCATGATCCTCACCCCGCCGACGACATTCAAAAAAATATCCTTGTCCTGCAGATTCAAATCCAGCCTCTTTTCGAGGACCGCTACCAGCAGGGCCAGGCGGTTGGCATCAAATCCCTGTGCTTTTTGACGAACGATACCGAAGGTCGAACGGCTGACGAGACCCTGGACCTCCACCAAAAACGGCCGGGTCCCCTCCAGGATCGGAACGACCACCGACCCCGACGCATGGCGCGGGCGTTCCAGCAAAAAGATCTCGGACGGATTGACCACCTCCTGCAGGCCCTGAGCCGTCATCTCAAAAACGCCCATCTCATTGGTGGAACCGAAACGGTTCTTGCTCCCCCGCAGGATACGATAAGACGTGTAGCGCTCGCCTTCGAAATACAAAACCGTATCAACGATATGCTCCAAGACCCGCGGACCGGCCAGCATGCCCTCCTTGGTCACATGTCCGATAATAAAAGCGGATATGCCTCGTGATTTGGCCAAATGGGTCAACAGGGCCGAACACTCGCGCACCTGACTGACACTTCCGGGACTGGAACTGATGTCCGGCTGATACAGGACCTGGATCGAATCGATCACAACCACGTCCGGCTTAAGCGACTTGATTTCTTCCCGGATGGCGAACAGATCGATTTGATTCAAAATGAAAAGGTTCTCGTCATTGGCCTGCAGCCGGTCGGCCCGCATCTTCGTCTGCTGAACGGACTCCTCCCCGCTGACATACAGGACCCGGCAGCCTTTTTGGCTGAGCTGACAAACGACCTGCAGCATCAAGGTCGACTTGCCGATACCGGGATCCCCGCCGACCAGGGTTACCGAACCCGGGACTAGGCCTCCCCCCAGGACGCGGTCGAACTCGACGATCCCGCTGGTGATCCGGGAATTCTGTTCGGCCGTCACATCTTTCAGCCGGACAGGTCTCTTATCGGTCAATTCAGACTGTCTTTGACCAGGGATATTCGGCGCAATATTCTCCTCAACCATGGAATTCCAGCTGTCGCACCCGGGACATTTACCCTGCCAACGCGGAGATTGGGCCCCGCAGGATTGACACACAAAAATTGTCTTTGTTTTAACCATCAAAAATCTAAAATTTATGCTGTGTTTCCAGGCCGAAGATGACCCCGTCTTCGCGGGAGGTCGGGTGCTCGGTCTCGTTCTTACGATAAAGATATTTTAATTCGGAAACCGTGTTGCTGCCCTCTTGATGCAGGCGCTTGAGCGTCCATTCCAGGTCCTGACCGTCCTGCTGAATCAAAGGTTGGCTGATAAAACGGCGGATCTGTTTATCAAAAGAGTCCATTCGACTCAGATCCAGATCCCCGGCAATCTTGAAGATCGTGCCGTCCGGTTGAATGATATGCGAATGATCGACATGCACCATCGGATAGATACCCTCGACGTTGAGAAGCATATCCTGATAATCAACGCCATCGATAATCCCATCGGAGGTCAACAAGCGCCCCGTTATCTCGATCCGGTCCGCTTTCCCGTTCAAGCGCAAACGGCCCTCAAAGGGGCCGAAAGAAGTCCGCGCTTCCTCTCCGTTCATGGCTTCCAGGAAAGGCGCAATATTCCATTTGCGGATATCCAATGTCAGATCAATCGCATAGGGGTAGCTGACCTGGACAAACCCCTTAACCTGGATAGCTTCCGATGTCAAGGAGCGGATCATCAGCCGGTCTTGCGTCAGATGCACGGTCGCCTCGACTTCCTGACCCGGCTTACGGTTGATCAATGTATACCGACTGCGAAGCGTCCCGACAATATCAAGCCCGGCGGTCAAGGAATCACGGCGGTTCTGCAACTCACCTTCCAGCAGGGTCGATATCATCCCACCGAATATTTTTTGATCTTCCAGGTTGAGCGTAAAATGATTCGCCCCATCTTCGGTGATCCAGGCCGTCAAGGTCAAGGGGCGGTCCTTATCAGACAATAAACCGAGGACAAGGCGTTTCTTGGCAAAATCGATCTGCCCCTCAAAAGGCAAAACGAAAGATTCCAGACAGAAAGCAGGCCGGCCTATCCCTAAAAGAAATGCGCAGGCCCAGGCAACCGTCCAAAATGTCCGGCGGACATGAAACGTCTTGCGAACGCCCCCTGCCGGTAAAGATTTATTCGAAAACAAGCGTATCGTTCCTAGTGGAAACCTTGATCTGGCTGCCTTCTTTAAAACGTCCGGCAATAATCTCTTCCGAAAGGGGGTCTTCGAGATAACGCTGAATCGTCCGTTTCAGCGGTCTAGCGCCAAATACTGGATCAAATCCTTTTTCGATCAGAAAATTGACAGCTTCTTTATCCAAGGCAATGGTTATATCCTTCTCTTTAAGCCGCTGCGCGACTTCCCGAATTTCTATATCCACGATCTGTTGCAGGTTTTCCTTGCTCAAAGATTTGAAGACGATAATATCATCGATCCGGTTCAGGAACTCCGGTTTGAAGACCTTCTTTACCTCTTCGAGCAGACGGTTTTTCATCGCCTCATAGGTCGCATCGGCTTTCTGGGCGACAAAACCCAGCGATCCGCGCGAACGCAACATTTCCGCCCCGACATTGGATGTCATGATGATAATCGTATTGCGAAAATCCACCTTGCGCCCGAAACTGTCGGTCAGCCGGCCTTCCTCAAAGACCTGAAGAAGGATATTAAAAACATCCGGATGGGCTTTTTCAATCTCATCCAACAGCACGACCGAATAAGGTTTGCGCCTGACCTTTTCGGTCAATTGGCCACCTTCTTCGTAACCGACATACCCAGGCGGTGCCCCGATCAGCCGGGAGACATTGAATTTATCCATATATTCGGACATATCGATCTGAATAAGGGCATCCTGATCCCCGAACATGAACTCGGTTAATTTTTGGGCCAGATAAGTCTTCCCCACACCGGTCGGACCCAGAAAAATAAACGACCCGATCGGCCGGCGCGGATTCTTGATCCCGGCCCGCGAACGCCGCACGGCCCGGGCAATGGCCTGAATCGGCTCTTCCTGTCCGATCACGACCTTCTTCAACTGTTCTTCCATTTTAAGCAATTTTTCGCTTTCCTTCTGTTCAAGACGGATCAGCGGGATCTTGGTCCATTGAGAGACGACCTTGGCGATATCTTCCGCGCCGAGGGTTATCGTTGCCTTATCGCGCTGATTGGTCCAGTTCGCGCGGACCTTTTCCAGCTTTTCGCGTATCGTCCGCTCTTCATCACGCATCCGGGCCGCCTTTTCGAAATCCTGACTTTTGATAAAGGCCTCTTTTTCTTTCTTCAAATTTTCGATCTCTTCCTCGAGTTGTTTAATATCAGGCGGCACGGCCATGGCCGTCAGACGAGCCCGGGAACCGGCCTCGTCCAGGATGTCAACGGCCTTATCTGGCAGGGCCCGGCCCGAAATATACCGATCCGATAATTTAACCGACGCCTCCAGGGCCTCATCCGAAAATTTGACGCGGTGATGCGCCTCGTAGCGGTCGCGCAGGCCTTTGAGGATCTGGACGGCCTCGTCCAAAGACGGCGGGTCGACCATAATCGTCTGGAATCGCCGTTCCAGGGCCGCGTCCTTCTCGATATGTTTGCGATATTCATCCAAGGTGGTTGCGCCGATACACTGAATCTCGCCCCGGGCCAAGGCCGGTTTGAGAATATTGGCGGCATCGATCGCGCCCTCGGCCGCACCAGCGCCGACCAAGGTATGCAGTTCATCCACGAATAAAACGATCTTCCCCGACCGCTTGATCTCGTCGATGACGGCCTTAATACGTTCTTCGAACTGCCCCCGGTATTTTGTGCCGGCAATCATTAAGGCCAGATCGAGAACGATAATATTCTTATCCCTCAAGATCTCCGGGACGTCTCCCTGGACGATCAACTGGGCCAGTCCCTCAACGATAGCGGTCTTGCCCACACCCGCCTCGCCCAAAAGGACAGGATTGTTCTTGGTCCGGCGGCTCAAGATCTGGACGATCCGCTCGATCTCATCCTGGCGGCCGATGACCGGATCGAGTTTTCCCTCGCGGGCCAGTTTATTCAAATTACGGCCGTAGGCATCAATCGCCGGTGTCTTGCCGCTTTTGGGCATTTCGGCATTCCCCACGCCGGGGATGCCGGAGCCCAGAAGTTCCATAACCTCGTTGCGCAGACGGGCCAAATCCAATCCCAAGTTCAACAAAACCCGGTAGGCCATGCCCTCGCCTTCCTTGACCAGACCCAACAGGAGATGCTCGGTCCCGATATAATTATGTCCCAGGGATCGCGCTTCCTCGGCCGAGAGCTCCAAGGCCTTTTTCGAGCGCGGGGTAAACGGGATGTCGCCCAAGACCTGCGTCTGAGGGCCGGGTTGGACCATCTTTTCCACCTCGATGCGGATGGTTTCCAGATCCAATCCGAGTTTCTGAAGCACGGCCGCGGCCACGCCCTCGCCTTCCCGGATCAGTCCGAGCAGGAGGTGCTCTGTCCCGATATAATCATGATTGAAACGGCGGGCTTCTTCTTTGGCATAAACAATAACTTTTCTGGCTCTCTCGGTAAATCTATTAAACATCGAAACCTCCTAATCGCTCTCGGATTATACTGGCTCTTTTCGTATCTCTGGCCGATGCGGACAACTTTTTGCCCTCTATCTTCTGCAGATGCGCCGGCTGGATCATAATTAAAAGCTGATTGATGACCTGATTCTTGATCTTTTTGACGACGCCCAGGTCAATGCCCAACCTGACCATGGATAATAACTCGATCGTTTCCTGGCTTGAAATAATATAGGCATTTTTAAGAATGCCTAACGAACGGTATATTTTGTCCTCCAACATGGGGCGATTTTGGACAAGCAGGGCCTGGCGGGCCTGCTCTTCCTGCTCGATCACCTGGCGGATCAACCCGTTAATATTCTGAATAATGTCCTGCTCGCTGTGCCCCAAGGAAACCTGATTGGATATCTGATAAAAATTCCCGCGCGCCTGGGTCCCTTCGCCGTAAAAACCGCGTGTGGCAAAACTCAACTTGGCGATCGCGGCCAGGACCTTGTTGATCTGCTTGGTCATGACCAAGGCCGGGAGATGCAGCATCACCGAACCGCGCATGGCCGTCCCGGTATTCGTCGGACAGGCCGTTAAATAACCCCAATGCGGCATATAAGCAAAACGCATTTTCTGGCTGAAATTATTATCGATCATGTCGATAATCTTCCAGGTCTCGTGGAGATTCAGGCCAGATTGCATGACCTGAATACGCAAATGATCCTCCTCGTTGATCATGACGGATAATATCTCCTCCGGGGAGACGATCAGGGCCTTGCCCTCGGTCATCGTGGCATGGTCATGACTCATCAGATGGCGTTCCACCAAGAACTGTTTATCGATATTATCCAGCGAACTCATACGAAAAATCGTCGTGTTCTTAAGATAATCGATCTTCTTAACCACCTTCTCGACGTCGCTCATGATCTCGGCCAGGACCTTCTTGGACGCCCGGTTCGGGAAGGGGACATCGGTCAGATTTCTTGCCAGGCGGATCCGGGAAGACATAACGATGTTGGAATGTGGTCCGGTGCCCCTGAGCCATTCGCTGGTATGCTGGGTCAAATCATCTAATTTCATGCCTGTTCCCCGCTTCCTTTTTCGAGATCCCGGATACGATCCCGCAATTCCGCCGCCCGTTCAAAATCCTCCGCATGAACGGCATGATCCAGCTGATCGCGCAGATCTCGTAAAATTTCGTTCTTGTCTTTCTCGAACTGAGACAAGGCCTCCGGGGCCTTGCCGTAATGACGGTTCGACCCGTGAATCTTTTTTAACAGAACCGATAATTGCTCGCGAAACGCCGCATAACAACCGCTGCATCCGAGGCGGCCGAATTTCTTGAAATCGTCATAGGTCAAACCGCATCGGGGGCATGCCAGCTTTTCCTGTTGCTGATCCACGACCTGTTTCCCGAAGTCGGATAAACCGGCCAACAAGTCGGCCAGGCCGAATTGCTGCTCCATCTGGACGCTTTTTTCATGGGCGCAGTTCTCGCACAGGTGCATCTCGGTCATCTGACCGTCCACGATCTCGGTCAAATGAACCGTGGCCTTTTTTTTTCCGCAAATATCGCAAACCATAATATCCTCTCCGATCTTAACCGTCGTTCCCGACGGCATACGGCACGCCACAAAAATCAGACGGCCTGTGTCTCATGGCGCGTGACGTTTAATATTTCACCCCGTCCTTCTTTGTCAAACCGTGAAAAAGCTGCATCATCTTTTTGGTGATCTTGCCGGGTTTGCCGTCCCCGATCATCCGGCCGTCGACCTTGACCACCGGGATGATCTCGGCCGCCGTACCGGTCAGAAAACATTCGCTCGCATTGTATATTTCATGGCGGGTCAGCACGCACTCCCAGGCCTTGATCTTACTTCCGCGGGCCAGATCCATGACCGCATCGCGCGTGATCCCGCGCAAACGGCCCTGGGACGGGGTCATCAATTGTCCTGCATGAACGATAAAAATATTATCCCCCGTGCATTCGGCCACAAAACCCTGCGTGTCCAGCATAATGGCCTCATTAAATCCTGAGTTGTTGGCCTCGATCTTGGCCAAAATATTATTCAAATAATTCAGCGACTTCAGTCTCGGGTTCAAGGCCTCCGGGTGATTACGCGGCGTCGGGACCGTAATGATCTCCAGGCCCTTGCGGTAAAGCTCGGCCGGGTACAACGTGATTTTATCCGCAATAATGATCACGGATCCCCCGGCGCGGCATTTACGCGGATCCAGCCCCAGATCACCTTCACCGCGGGTCACGATCACCCGGATATAGGCATCATCCAGCCCGTTTTCCTTGAGAGTGTTAACGATCGCCTTGGACATCTGCGCCTTGGTCAGCGGGATCTTTAACATCAAGGTGTGCGCCGTCTCATAGAGACGGTCGATATGTTCCTTGAGCTTGAAGACCAGACGGTCGTAGGAGCGAATCCCTTCGAAAACACCGTCCCCATAGAGAAAACCATGATCAAATACCGAAACCTTGGCCTCTTTTTTGTCGACATATTTGCCGTTAAGATAAATCTTCATTGTGACCTCATTTCTTTGTCGTCCCGGTCAGGAGCTGCTTTTTGTTCTTACCGTCCGGCTGGAAGGCCTCCAGGCGGCCGTCGCGCATATAGGTTATCCTGTGCGAGCGTTGCGCGATCGAGACATCATGCGTCACGATCACCAGGGTTTGACGATTCTCGCGGTTCAGGCTCAATAAAAGTTCAATAATATCCTGTCCCGTCTCGGAATCAAGATTGCCGGTCGGTTCATCGCAAAAAATAATATCCGGCTCGTTGATCAGGGCCCGGGCGATCGCCACCCGCTGATGTTCCCCTCCCGACAACTGATGGGGTTTATGCGTAAAACGATCCTTGAGGCCAACCCTCTGAAGCAGGGCGCGGCTTTTGGCCCTGACCTCATCCATCCCAAGCTTTCCCCGGACTAAGGCCGGGAGCATGACGTTCTCCAGGGCGGTAAATTCCGGCAACAAATGATAGAACTGAAAGATAAAACCGAAATTCCGGTTGCGAATCCGGGCCACTTCGGGATCTTTCAAACGGTAGACATCCTTGTCTTGAAAGATGACCTGTCCCTGGTCGGGCTTATCAAGACCGCCGATAACATGCAACAAAGTGGATTTCCCTGCCCCAGAAGGCCCTACGACGGTGAAGACATCGCCGGAGTTGAGGATCAAATCAATCCCCTTCAGGACGGATAAACGCCCGACACCGGTCGTATACCCTTTATGAAGATCCCGAATGATCAGCATGATCCGTCCTTACGACAAAAAGGGCCGGTGTGAAATCTCCGGTCTTTCTCGGCCTGCGGACGAGATAAGACTGTCCGGTATCGTGGCCGGCTGATTTTCCCTCCCGACAGCCCTATGGTCCGCGCCTCGGACCCCGGAAGCGCGGATGACAGCATAACATATGAATTATAATAATTCCCCGGTCTCATTTCAATTCGCATATAAAATGTTTCCCGCCCAGGCTCATTCATACCGTAAGGCCTCGACCGGTTCGAGATTAGCTGCCTTGACGGCCGGGTAGATGGTGGCCAGATAACTGATGAGCAACGCGGCGCCAACGATCATCAGGATATCAAAAAGCTGCAGGTCGACCGGGACCCGGTCAATCGAATAGATCTGCGGGGGAACTTTGACATAAGTCCTCAAAATAAAACTAATACCGATGCCGCCGACCAGCCCCCAAAACGTTCCGATCACGCCGATATAAACGCCCTGTTTGGTGAAGATATGCCGGATGGCCTTCTTGGGAACCCCGAAAGATTTCAGGATGCCGATATCATGGACCTTGCTGGTCACGGTCACGATCAGGGTGCTGATGATATTGAAGGCGGCCACAATGACCATCAGGGTCAAGATGATAAACAGACCCCATTTTTCCAGGAAGAGGGCCTCAAACAAATTCCGGTTGATATCGATCCAGGTCTTGACCCTGTAGCTATAGCCCAATTTTTGATAAATCTGATGTTCGATCTCTTCGGCCCGTTGCGGGTCCCGGAGGCGGACCCCTATCCCGGATACCTTGTCTTCATCCAAACTCAGGATTTCCTGGCCCTTAGCAAGGCTCGTGATAACGAGATTGGTATCAAAATCGACCATCCCCGTCTCAAAAATACCCACGACATCCAATTGATAGCGCCACCCTTCCCCGGAAATGCCGCTGCCGGGAGCGATCAGCGTCACCTTATCCCCGAGCGCCAATCCGAAATAGCGCGCCAGTTCGCTGCCGACGACGTGATGCCCCTCCAGGTTGCCAACCACAAAAACGCCCGGTTTGTCAGCAGGCTTCCCGGCGGTGTGGTCAGTGATTTCGAGAAGCCAGAGCTCTCTCCCTTCTGAACTCTTGCCGATCGACTCTAAATGCACGAGCCTGGGGTAGGCGGAAGCCAAACTCTTCAGCTTTTCGGTCAGGCTTGCGTA
>CAZBSU010000041.1:0-11318 GCA_964494745.1 uncultured Planctomycetales bacterium
GCCGGACCCTGGCAGAGGTTTTGCAGATCGTGAATCATGCCGCCGGATCGGATTCTGTCTTTATTTATCTGCTGGATGTCCAAAGACAGCAGCTGGTTTTAAGAGCGTCGAAGATACCGCATAAGAAAGAGCTGGGCAAGATCGTTCTCAAAGTGGGCGAAGGTATCACCGGTTGGGTGGCCAAGCAAAACAAACCCGTGGCGATAAACCATACGGCTTACCGTGATTCGCGTTTCAAGAGGTTCGATATCCTGCCGGAAGACAGGTATGAGGCCTTTTTGGGCGTGCCGATTATTTATAAGGGCCGGGTCATCGGCGTCATTAACCTGCAATATAAGCGGGCTTATGAATTTGAGACGAAGATGATCAATCTGATCAACACGATCGCGAAACAGGTCGGGGGGGTTATAGAACACGCCCGGCTGTATGACGAAACCAAGATCAAGGCCTCCCAGTTCGACAGCCTTATCAAGGTGAGCCATTCGATCACGTCCGAGCGGTATCTGGACGAAATCCTCAATCTGATCGTCGTGGTTACAGCCGAGATGCTGGATTCCAAGATTTGTTCGATCATGCTGTTAGACGGCAAGAAAGGTGACGAGTTGTCGATCAAGGCCACGCAGAGCCTAAGTGAGGAATATCGTCGCAAACCCAGCCTGAAGGTGGATGAGAGCATGATCGGCCAGTCCATCAAGTCGCGCCGGCCGATCGCGATCCTGGATGTCCGCAAAGAAAAGAAGTATCTTTATCATGACCTGGCCGTCAAAGAGCACCTTTCGTCCATGCTCGTGGTTCCTATGGTCGTCAAGGACACGGCGATCGGGGTTATCAGCGTCTACACCAAACAGCCGCATGAATTCAGTCAGGAAGAGATCGGTGTTCTGCAAATGGTCGCGAATCAGGCCGCGGTCGCGGTTGAAAACACCAAGCTCATGGAAGAGGCCATCAAGGCTCGCCAGGCCCTGGAAACCCGTAAGACGGTTGAGCGGGCCAAAGGCATCCTGATGCGGATGAACAACCTTTCCGAAGAGGCCGCCTACCGACTGATCCACAAAAAGAGCATGGATACCTGCCGGTCCATGAAGGAGATCGCGGAATCCATCATCCTGATGGATGAGTTTAGCAAATAATTCTCTGCAAACCGTAACGTTAAACTTTAAACTTTAAACCGTTAATATGTTACGCATCGCTTTAGCGCAGGTCAATACCATCGTCGGCGACCTGAAAGGCAACCGGGAACGGATGTCCCGGTATTACAAGAAGGCCGCCCGTTTGGATGCCGATCTGGTGGTCTTCCCCGAGATGTCCCTGTGCGGTTATCCGCCGGAGGACCTTTTATTCAAGGAGCATTTTGTCCGGGATACGCTCAAGAGCCTGAAGAGGTTCGTCAGGGCGGTCCGCCGGCCGGTGGCGATAGCCGGGTTTGTGGATACCGGCCGCGACGGGCGGCTTTATAATGCCGCCGCCATTATTGCGGAAGGCAAGGTGCGAGCCGTTTATCATAAGAAGGTCCTGCCCAATTACGGCGTTTTCGATGAGAAGAGATATTTCGAAGAAGGCCGAAGCAATTTTATTTACCGGCTGGGGCCGTATACGATCGGATTGAATATCTGTGAGGATATCTGGCAAAAGAGCGCGGTCTATGCCCCGCAGGTCAAGGCCGGGGCTCAGGTCTTGATCAATATGTCGGCTTCACCGTATGATTTCGGAAAGCTAAAACAGCGTCACCGGCTGTTGGTTAGCCGCGCCAAGGAGACCCGCACCTATATTTGTTATGTCAATCTGGTGGGCGGACAGGATGAGCTGATCTTTGACGGCGGCAGCCTTATTCTTGATCCGAAGGGAAGGATGATGGCCAACGGACGCCAGTTTGATGAGGACTTGGTGGTGGCCGACCTGCCGCTGAAAAAAGACAAAAATAAGGCCCGCCGCGGCACGGGATTGCGGGTCATCCGGCAGGCGCTGAAGCAGCGGAACAAAAAGGAGTTGCCCGTCCGTTTAACCGAGCCGTTAAGTTCGGATGAAGGCATTCTCAAGGCCTTGATGTTGGGAACGCGGGACTATGTCCGCAAAAACAAATTTCAAAAAGTGGTCGTCGGTTTGAGCGGCGGCATCGATTCATCCTTGGTGGCCGCTATAGCGGTTGAGGCCATCGGTAAGGACAATGTCATCGGGGTCTCCATGCCTTCACGCTATTCGTCAAAAGGCACACGCCGCGATGCCAAGATCCTGGCGGAAAATTTGGGGATTCGGCATATTGTGGTTCCTATCGATCAGGTTTATGCGGCCTATTTGCGCGCTCTGGCCGGAATATTTTCCGGCTGCCAGAAAGGCGTGGCCGAAGAAAATATCCAGGCCCGTATCCGCGGGAATATTTTGATGGCCTTGTCGAACAAATTCGGCTGGCTGGTGGTCACCACCGGGAACAAAAGCGAGATCGCGGTCGGTTACTGCACCTTATACGGGGATTTGTCCGGGGGGTTTGCCATGATCAAGGATGTGCCCAAGACCAAGGTTTATGCCTTGGCCCTGCTTTTGAATCAACAGCGGGGAGGCGTGATCCCCAAAAGCATTATCCGGCGGGCTCCCAGTGCCGAATTAAAAGCGAATCAGAAGGACCAGGACCAGCTGCCGCCTTATGAGGTCCTGGATGATCTCATCCGGGCCTATGTTGAAGAGCACCGCTCGTTACGCTCATTACGCCAATTGTCCGGGGATCCGGATTTGGTCCGACAGGTGGTGGGACTGGTCGACCGCAGCGAATACAAGCGCCGTCAGGCGCCGCCGGGCATCAAGATTACCCCGCGGGCGTTCGGGAAAGACTGGCGGTTGCCCATCACCAACAGCTACAAGGAGTTTTGACGCTGGGCCATAACAGCCGGGACAAAATTCAGTTGAAAATAACAGGCTTTTTGTTATGATACAAAAAGCAAATAGCAAATATTAGCATCAATGAATACGGGGGATACGGAAATGAAAAAGGTATGGCTTCTTATCGCGATCGGATTATTCGTTATGGGCTGTGGTTCTCAGTCGGATGAACAGGCCGGACAATTCCAGGCGACAGATGCTCAACATCAGAATGTCCCTCAGGCCCAAATGCCGCAAACCAAAGAATTGGTTGAGGAAGGGATCAATCATCTCCATGAAGCCGAAATTGCGGAAGCGATTCAGAGCTTTGACGAAGCCATCCGGGAAAATCCCCTTGATCCCGAGCCCTACGTTATTCTCGGCCAGACATATATCCGCCTGAAACAATACGATCGGGCGATCGATACCTTTTCCGCAGCCGAACGGATTGCCCCCCAACGTGGCGATATTCAATACCTGCTGGCGATCAGTTACGGGCTTAAAGGCCAGGAGGACCTGGCCAGGGAAAGCGCCCGCCGGAGCATAGAGCTTTTTCGCCAGGATAAGGATGAAGAGAATTTTTTGAAGGCCCTGGCCCTGCTGCAGGGCCTGCTTCAATCAGAATAAGAATTTTTTCTGGCGGGACTTGTGTGTCGGGGCTCCTTCCTTTTTGCCTGTGCCCATGCCTATCCTGATTTTATTTGCCGCCTTTTTGTCCTATCTCGCATTCCCGAATTATTTTATCTCCACCGGCTGCTGGCCTTTGGGCTGGTGCGGCCTGGTTTTTTTATTTTCTCCGCTTGAAAATAAGGATTTTTGGCAGCGCGGCCTGATCGGCGGCGTTTACGGGCTGATTTTTTATGGCCTGCTAGTTCATTGGTTTATCCCTTACAGCCTTCCCGGATATTTGTGTTTTGTCTTGGCCCTGAGCCTTCAGCCGGTTTTATTCGCTATTGGTTACGGATACCGGCCTTCCCGGCCGATACCTGAGATGCTTTTTGTCGCGGGTCTTTGGGTGGGAACGGAATGTCTCCGAGGCCTTTTGATGAACGGTTTTTCATGGGGCTGGGCGACCAGCCAGGCGTTTGAACCGCGGATGATTCAGATTTTGGCCTGGACCGGCGCGGGCGGTCTGGGTTTTGTGCTGGTTGCCGGAAATTTTTGCCTGCACCAATATCTTGTTCAGCGCCGCAAACGCGCGCTGGCCCTTTTTCTTTTTTTCCTCGGTGGGATTTTTATTATCGGCCAATGCCGTTTGCTTTGGGAGGATTGCCGGCGGGAATATAAGCCGCGCCTGGACATCCTGGCTGTTCAGCCCGACATAGATTTTCGGCTTAAAAAGGATATCTCTCAATTGGATAGTGTCATTCAGGGGGTCCTGGTCCTGACCCGTCAGGGCCTGGACGGGGCGGATCAGGCTCCGGATCTGATCGTCTGGCCCGAAACGGCTTGGCCGGCGGATTTTAGGCAATATCAAAACCTTTCTGCACGCATGCAGGTCATGCTCCAAGAGGCCGGATCTCCTTTGCTGGCCGGAGTTGCGCTGGAGGAGGAAGGCAGGGATTATAACAGCGCGGTTTTATTGGCCCCGCAAGGTTTTATTCTGAAAAGGTATGATAAACGTTATTTGGTTCCGTTCAGCGAGTATGTGCCGACCGGATATCCCGGGTCGCGTATTCTTCAACGGGCGGTCGGACGCAGCCGGTTTTTTCATCCCGGGCGCGGGGCGCCGCTGTTTGAGTTGGACAAAGGCCGGCCCCAAGAAGGGCTTTTTCATTTTGCCTGGGGCGCGTTGATCTGTTCCGAAGACACATTAGGCGTTTTGTATCGTGAATACAAGCGCAAAGGGGCGGGGTTTATTATTGTCTTATTGAATGACGGCTGGTTTGCCAGGCCCGAGGCCTTGCGGCTGCACGCCCAGATCGCGGTTATGCACGCGGCGGCAAACCGCATGCCGGTCTTACGGGTAGGAAATACCGGATGGACCGTTTTTATTGATGCCTTAGGACGCCTTCATGAGACGGGAAATATTCTTTTGCAAGAAGAAACTTTTGGTCACTTCCGGGTTTGGCAGGACACAAAAACGACGCTGTATGGTTTTTGGGGAGATTGGTTTTGCTATTTATGTCTGGGCTTTGTTATAATTGGTCTGGTATTGCGGTTTAAAAGAAAGTCGACGTTATGATGCGATCCATTCCAATAGTCTTGATCATTTTATGGGTAAGCGCCTTGCCCGTCTGGGCCGGCGGGGCCATGATGCGGCGCCAGCAGATGCAGCAACAGAAGATTATGCAGAAGCGGCTTATCCAGCAGAAGATCCGTGAGCGCCAGATGCAGCAGGTTGCCCAGCAGGCCCGCGAGGTTGCGACCCGGCGCGTTATACAGGAACAGAAAAAAACCATCCAGAAAGTCGCTGTTCAAAAGGCCGTTATTCAGCGGGATATCGCGGCGGCTCAGATCCAGGCCGCCCGGCAGGCCGCCGCGGCCCAGCAGGAGGCCTTGAAACAGGCCGCGATTATTCAATATCAGACCAATCAGCAGATCACCCAGGCCCAGAAAAAGGCGGTCCAGCAGGCGTTATTGGAACGCGCGTTGCAGCAAAAGGCCATTGTTAATCCCGTTCAGGCGGGATATCAGGCCGGGGTCCAGGTCGGCCAGAAGATCGCCTATGAAAGACAGCGGGACGCCCAGGCCGAAGAGATCGTCAGTCTGGATCAGATGGTCACCGCCTTGGATGAATCCGGACAGCCGTGGTCCCTGATGATGGATATGGAAGCCAAACAGGCCGTGGTCGCTTATTATATTCAACGGTATCAGGAGCAGGGGGTCGTTATCGCCAAGTCCCCTGATTTTTATGCCAAGATGATCGATGCCATGTCGGCCGGCGCGCCGCAGATGCTCGACAATCCCTTTCCCCGGGTTCTGCAGGTGGTGGCGATTATGGAATATGATTTTGACAACGGATACGATAAGGACGCGATGGCCAGACAGATCCTGGGGGAAGAAGGGTACCGCAACAACCGCCAGCGGCTGGGCCTGCCCTAAGACGGCAAATCGATCAAAACATTTGCAGTTTGACGCTCCCTTAGTATAATAGAGGACATCATTTTATGCGCGGGTGGCGGAATTGGTAGACGCGCACGTTTGAGGGGCGTGTGGGCTAGCCCATGTGGGTTCAAGTCCCACCCCGCGCACTTTTTATCATCATAAGGCACAAAACGCCGGGCCGTCACTTTGATGTGTGACAGGTGATTTATAAAAAATAGAGCCAATTATGCCCACCCCTATTAAAGTCAGCGCCAGCATCCTTTGCGCGGATTTCGCCAAGCTGGGGCAGGAAATCAAAAAATGCGAAGAGGCGGGCGTCGATGTCATTCATATCGACGTAATGGACGGCCATTTTGTGCCGAATATCACGATCGGGCCGGTCATCATCCGGTCCATCCGTCCCTTGACCAAACTCCTGATCGAGGCCCACCTGATGATCGAGCATCCGTCCGATTACATCGATACCTTTATGGACGCCGGGGCTGACATCATTGCCGTGCACGCGGAGACCTACGGTCCCCGCCGGGCGTCCTGCCGGAGATACGGGCAGTATCCCAAAGAGGTCGATACCATTAACGTGACGAAGGCCAGCCGTGATATCAAGCGCATTAAGGATCGTGACCGGCAGGCCTTTATGGTCCTGAATCCCGGGACGCCTCTGTGCCTGGATGAGGTCCTGCCGCAGCTGGACGGGGTTTTATTGATGTCGGTCAATCCGGGATTCGCCAAGCAGAAGTTTATGCCCAAGGTCCTGCCCAAGATTCAGCAGCTGCGGCAGAAATTTGACGGGATTATTGCCGTAGACGGGGGGATCAACGCCGTGACCGCGCCGGAAGCGGTTAAGGCCGGGGCGAATATGCTGGCCACGGCCAGTTATTTTTTCGGCGCGGATCATCCGAAGAAGGCGGTCCAGCAGCTAAAAAGTTTGAGCGAACTTATGACTGAGGAATAAATCAGCGGCCGTTTATGTGTTATACTTTAAAGAGGGGGCCGATCAATGCAGCATAACAGACCTCAGAAAGACAGACCTGGTTTATCACGGCCGGGGCAGACCGCGATCGAATATATGTTGTTGTTGAGCGCTGTCGTGGTGGTCGTCCTGGTGGGCATGAATACCATCTTGCCGCGGACGGTCGAATATTCGAACGAATATTACCAGCGGGTTTCCTACGGCATTATGGGCGAGCCGACTTCTGATCAGTCTACCGGCAATTGGCAGTCTTATAAAGCCCGGTCGGACCGCCTGAATTACCCCTGATTCCTTCCTGCCTGATCCCCTTTTTCAATGGTCAAATTTTATGTCCGCCGTTTATCGCGGACATAATTGCTTTTTTCCTGACTCTTGGCGAATTTTTTGAGATCCGCCGCGATCTCGCTGATCTGTCCGACGTGGGTGATCTTTTGGGTGGTGTTGCTGACGATCCCGATCGAAATGGACAAAAGGCCGGCGCGGATCGCCTTGCCCTGACGGTCCTGCCCGACGATAAATCCGACTTCGCGGTCTTCCTCATTGTAGAAATTCGGGGATATTTTGTCAAAGGCCGAGACCGCGTCCCGGCAGATATCGTCCATGACCTTGTCGTCCGCGATGAAGACAAAATCATCTCCGCCGATGTGCCCCACGAACGCGTTGGGTCCGGCGTAGTGATGCACGCACTTGACTAAGAGGCGCGCGGTTTCGCGGATAACCTCGTCCCCTTTTTCAAAACCGTATTTATCGTTGTAAATTTTGAACTTGTCCAGATCCGCGTAGCCGACCGCGAATTGCACACCGCTGTCGATGAGGGATTGGAGTTCGTCCATGATCGTTGAATTTCCCGGGAGATAGGTCAGGGGGTTGGCGTCCAGGCTGCGCACGGTCCGGCGCAGGATCATGCGGATCCGGGCCAATAAGGCGTCGGGCTCGAAAGGCTTGACGATATAATCGTCGGCCCCGGCCTCGATGCCCACGACCATGTCTTTGACCTCGCCTTTGCCGGTCAGCATGATAACCGGGATATGCTGCAGCAGGATGTCTCTTTTGAGGGCTTTGCAGAATTCTTTGCCGTTCATGACCGGCATGACATAATCGCAGATAATCAGGTTGGGTGATTTGGCCTTCACGAGCTTAAGTCCTTCCTCGCCGTTAGGGGCCTGGATGACTTCGTAATTTTCCGATAAGGTCAGATCAAGGACGTCCAGGATATCCGGATCGTCGTCGATGGTCAGGATTCGTTCTTTTCGCATGCAAACTCCTTCAGGATCATGTCTTGGAAGGCCTCTCGTGTTTTACTGGCAGGGTGAAATAAAACGTGGTCCCCTGGTTCAGGCGGCTCGTCACCCAGATCCGGCCCCGATGGGCCTCGACAATGCGTTTGACGAGGGACAGCCCAAGGCCGGTGCCCTTGACGTTTTGGTTGATCAGATTGTCCGCCCGGTAGAATTCTTCAAAGAGCTGGCTGAGGTCGTCTTTTTTGATTCCGATCCCCGAATCACTGACTCTCAGGGTGATTTCTTCCTCGTCATGTTCGGCGCTGATCGAGATCGTGCCGTGCTGCGGCGTGAATTTCAGGGCATTGCTGACCAGGTTGATGAAAACGCGTTCGATCTGGGCCGCGTCGATCATGACCTCGGGCAGGGTCTCGGGCATCTCGACTTCAAAGTTGATATCTTTTTCCTTGATTTGAGGCATCAGCAGGTCTTTGATGTTTTCGATCATAGACGGCAGCGCCTGGCGCGTGTATTTCATGGAAACGCGGCCGGATTCGATCCGGGAGATATCCAGAAGGTCATTGATCATTTTGACCAGGTTATCGGAATGCTTGTTGATCTTGGCCAGCCGGTCTTTGACCTCCTGCGGGATCTTGCCGACCTTGCCGGCCATCAGGATCGAGGCATAACCCTTGATTGATGTCAGCGGTGTGCGCAGCTCATGCGAAACCGCGGAAATAAACTGGCTCTTCATTTTGCTTATCTTCTGGACCTCTTCCAGCGCCGTGGAGAGCTGCTTGGTGCGTTCTTCGACTTTGAGTTCCAGGCTTTGATGGGAGAGGTAAACCTCTTCGAACAAGCGGGCATTGCGCATAGCCTGGCCGACCTGATCGGCGAGGATGGAAACGACTTCTTTGTCCGCGGCGGTGATGCCTCCCAGCCTGGAGTTTTTGGCGGCCAGAATTAACCCGAGCATTTTATCCTGCGTAAGGATCGGGCCGATGACGAATTGTGTGATATCCGGGATGCGGATGACCCGGTCTTCCTCCCGGGTGGTTTCATCATAGGCGACGATATGATTTTCTTTAAGCACCCCCAATAACGCGGTGTTGTCCCTGATGAGCAGGAGGACCTGTTGCGCGGCCGTGTTGGTGAACTCCCATTTGAGCCGGCAGACGGGATTGCCGCGTTTGTCCCAGATAAGGATCAGGTATTTCTCGAATCCGAGTTCGGTCAGCAGCGGCTGGTTCAGGCGTTCAAAGATTTCGTTTTCGATCAGGGTCGTGCTGACGAGCCGCGATATTTTTTGCAGGGCATTCAGCCCGCTGAAGCGTTTGTCCAGTTCTTCCTGGGTCCGGTTCAGCTCCAGGTCGGTCTTGATGATCAATTTGGCCTGCTCGTCCAGCTCCTGAAAAGATTTTGTCATTTTTTTCAGGGCCCCCTTGAAGTGGGCGGCGTTCTGGCGGTAGCCGATCGTGATGACCAGCAGGATAACTACCGCCACGAGAAGGAATAATTCGATCAGCAGGGTAAAATCACTAGACAGGTTTTGGATAAAAGGGATCATGCTCAATTTATTGATAAATAACCATAATAATAATGCTGCCGTTTTGAATGGTGGTCGGGGCGTGCTCTCGAATCTGGGTATACGGCGTGAAGACCTCGTTCATGCTAAACATGCCGAATATCGGGACGTTATCCCCCAGGGCCTTTTTGATCAGGGTCATCTCTTTTTCGAAAGAACGCTGCAGCAGCTGGTAGCGCATCAGTGACTCAAAAACAAAAACGGCCGAGGGCTTTCTGCCCCGCAGCTGAAGCTTGATCTCCCCCAGGGCCTCGGCCGTGGCTTTGAGACAGGTGTGCTGGTTGCCCAGCATAACGTGAACCCTGGAATTAACGGCGACATTATCTTGGCAGACAATGCTTCCGTCGTCAAGCGTGTTGGCGATATTCCTGATCAAGTATTCCCCGTGTTCGGACCCGGCAATGCCGAGCGGATACCGTACGTTGATTTGGCCGAGACGGTAGGCCTTGATGCGCGGGGCGTCTGCCTCGAAGAAATGCCTTAAAAGATGAAACGCCGGCTGACGGTCGATTTTTTCGATGATGTGGTTATTGTCTCTGACCGCGTCGATGGTGCGGGGTTTGCCCAGCGGCTTCCAGCCGTGTTTCTGGCTGATGGCCAGATGGGTGTTGCCGCCCACGATCAGGCTCACGGCCCCGTCTGTGTAATAGGCGTTTTGGTAGAGCTGGAAGGTTTTTTTGAAAAGAAGGTTATCGCTGCTGCCCAGGCCGAAGATGGGAAAGGCCTGACCGAATGTCTCTTTCAACCCGGAGATAAATTCCGGGATGAAGGGGTTCAGCCCGTTAATAAAGAACAGGCATATTTTGCGGAACTGGGCACCGTAGCTGGTAATGCTTTCGGATGCCATCTTTTTGCCGGCATCGACGATGTTCTGGTAATGCAGGTGAGGCATATGCCCGATTTCGAATTTGATGTAATCGGACCGGATCAGCATTACGCTCAGGCCTTTATCCTCGAGGCCGTGCGGCAGGATCAACGCCGCGGTCGACGAGCCGATCACGCGGGTCTGGTCCACGGATTCATACAGGAAGTTCAGGAAATCTTTGGGATGATAATGGGCGGTATGGAAAACCATGGCCAGGTCGATGCTGCCTTCGCCGATCTGTTTTTTGGCGATTTTGACGGCTAACTGAGCGGCGGTCAGGCCGTCAGAGGCCTTGCTGAATCCGATTCCGATAGAGGTAGGCATGGTGTGTTGTTATCAAATATTAGAATTAATACAAATATAGCACACCGCAAATCGGGGTGTCCATACTCTTATGGTTATTTTGGGATCAGTATTCGCCGACGCCGGTTTAATTTTTTATTGACCCTGGGGGAGGATATGGTATGATTTAGCAATTAGCGCATAGTGATCAGCGTCTAGATAGGAATACGATAATTAATGGCCCCATCGTCTAGCCCGCCTGTCCCGCGAAAGCGGGAGTCCAGTCCGCGAAGCGGAAGAGTGGAGTGGATGATGGGATTTGGTAGCAAATAGAATTGATAATGGCCCCATCGTCTAGCCCGCCTGTCCCGCGAAAGCGGGAGTCCAGTCCGCGAAGCGGAAGAGTGGAGTGGATGATGGGATTTGGTAGCAAATAGAATTGATAATGGCCCCATCGTCTAGCCCGCCTGTCCCGCGAAAGCGGGAGTCCAGTCCGCG
>CAZBSU010000042.1:0-11140 GCA_964494745.1 uncultured Planctomycetales bacterium
AGGGTCCGGCTGAGATCCATATCCGAACTGGTCAAGTCCACGATCTGACGCAGGATCTCCAGCTCAGCCTCCGGAGAGATCTTCACCTTTTTAGAAGAACTTTTTTTCTTGGCTGTAGTCATCCCAAATCCCTTCTTCGATAGACCTTATTCTATCACAAAACAAATTTTACCCCAAAGATCCCTGTTGTGGCGCTGCCCATGGTCTTTTCAACACTGGCGCTTGAGCAACCCGGCCACATAACGACCGATATAAAGCGCGGCCGTCAAGCCCGGAGACTCTATCCCGACGCAATTAATCAGCCCCGGGCAATTTTTATCTGCCTCTTCAACGATGACAAAATCCCTGAATCCCGACGGATCGGTCCGCCGCAGCTGCGGCCGGACGCCGGCCATGTCGGGAGACAAATCCGCTTCGGATATCTGCGGCAAAAACCGGCGCACCGAGTCATAAAAAGAACGGCCTTTGGCAGGATCAACGCGATAGTCGATCTCCGGCACCTCCTCGGCATCAGGGCCCAGGCGTATGCCGCCGTTCAAATCCAGGACCGTATGGATCCCCAGTGAATTTTTATCCGGCACCGGATAGATCAGGGATCGGGTCGTTCCCCGGTATTTATCCGATAAGCGGAAATAACTCCCTTTTAAGAAATACTGTTCATACCCGGCCGCCTGTGTATCTATCCCGGCCAAGGCAGCCACTCGGTCGGCCTGAAGCCCGGCGCAGTTAACCACGGCCCGGCTGTTAATATCGAGTTCTTCACCCTGATTGTCAACCGTCACCCGCCAGCCCTCAGGGGTCTTTTTCAAATCCTTAACCAGGGCCCGGCACACCAGATCCGCCTGCCGGGACTTGGCCTTGTCGAGACAATATTCCATCAGCCGGTGAGAATCCACAATCCCTGTCTCCGGGGAAAAAAGGGCGGCCCGACAGCTCACCTGAGGCTCTTTGTCTTTGACCTGCTGCGGGGTCAACCGCTGCATCTCCACGCCATTGCCCGCCGCCGTCGCATAAACATCTTCCAGCCATTCGCATTCCCGTTCGTCCACGGCAACGATGATCTTGCCGATCTTGCGGCAACCGATATTGTTGCGCGGGCACAGATCATAAAGCATCCGCCGCCCTTCCAGGCAGGCGCGCGCCTTAAGGCTGCCTTTGGGATAATACAGGCCGGCGTGAATCACCTCGCTGTTGCGGCTGCTGGATTCCTCGCCGAAAGAATCGTTTTTTTCAAGGATAATAACCCGGCGCGACGGCGAGCTGACTTCGGAGGCGACCGCCAGGCCGATCACGCCCGCACCGATGATGGTGATATCGAAGGCATCCATGAATAAAAAATTTAAAATGTAAGATTTAAAGTCAAGACATCACCGGCGCGGCATTCGTCTTGGAACATGAAACTTCAAACCTTAAACTTTTTTATAAATTATTTAAAATCCCGTTCACGTCGACATATTTCTTGACCAGATGCCGCGCCTCAGAGATCTTGTCTTTGTCGGTCTTTTCGATCTTGCAGATGAATCGCTCAATCTTGCCGGCCATCGTGTAAGTGTCCTCTTCCGACATCAAGACCGGGATCTGACTTTTCTTGAGCAGATCCATAATCTTGACATCCGGGGTCAATCCCCCGGTAAGGATCAGTCCGGCCACACGGGTTCGCTTACCCTGCATGATCAAATGCGAACTGACGGCCACCATAATATTGTCCACCCGATCCCCGGACGTAAGGATCAAGGTCCCGTCGCTGATGTAATTCACCATGTTCTCCGGCTCCATGGCCGCGATGATCGTGTTGCGAATGCGCTGAGACAGGTTCTCGCGACTCCCGCAGAGCAATTTAAACCCGAATTTGATCATCAAGCGTTCGACTGTTGGATCGCGCAGGATAGGGTCCATGGGGATCACGCCCAATAAACGAAGCCCCTTGTTCTTTAATCCCTGCCGCAAAACCTTGGTGATCTTTTCATATTTTTCCGGGATGACTTTATTGATGATAACGCCGAGGACCTCAACCCCGGACAGATCGAAAAGGGCCTTGTTGAGCATGATCTCGTCAATGCTGCGGCCGATCCCTCCCTCGGCCACGATCAGGACCTTGGACCCCAGCATCTTGGCCACATCCGCGTTCGAAAGATCGACCACCGATCCCACGCCGGCATGGCCGGTCCCTTCCACGATCAGGGCGTTCTCCCCGCGAGTCAGCCGGCGATACGAGTGCATGATCTTTTCCCGGAGCTCCTCACGACGAGGATTAAAAATATATTTCTGGGTATACCCGGGCGGGATCGTGACCGGGCTCATCTCCTTAAGTTTGCGGCGGCAGTGATACACCTCGCCGATCAGGTAGGAATCCTTGTCAATATTGACCCTTCCGATCGGGACCGTCTGCTGGCCGACGGGCTTGATAAAGGCCGTCTTGTATTTTTTCTCCACAAAGAGCTTATACAATCCCAGGGCCACCGTGGTCTTGCCGGCATTCTGGTAGATGGACGATATATAGACATTCTTCAAAAATTTTTTCATGATGGTATCCTCGATTTATGCACTTGCATTGGCAGGCATCGGTCGGTTACTTAAAAACGGACTCGGAGAGGCTTGTTCGGGGTCAGGACATAATGTTTGCCTTTGACGTCAATGGGAATCGATCGGGAGGGCTGCAGCGAGATCTCCTCCATGGGTTTGGCTTGAATGCGCAGCTCATTTTTAACGATCTCAATGTCGAACCAGATGTCTTTGTAGCGAAGATAGAAATGCAACCCTTTCCATCCGGGGGGGAAATACGGATTCAGGGATATCCTGTCTTCCAGGATCTGCGCGCCGGCAAAACACTGAAACAAGAGATTGATGCTGCCGCCCATCACGCCCACATGAATGCCTTCCTGGGTGGTCCCGCCCTGGATGTCATTGATGTCGCTCTCGAGGGTTTGACGGAAAAAAGTCATAAACTGTTCCTCATCGCCCAAAAGGTGCGCCAAATAGGCATGGACGATCAGGCTCAATGTCGAGCCATGCGACGTGCGCCGGATATAATAATCGTAATTCCGGCGCAGCATCCCCTTGGGATAAGGATAACCCAAATTTCGCAGGATACGCTTCATCTCGTCCCGATTCAGGACGTAAAAAAGCAGCAGGGTGTCGGCCTGCTTGGCGACTTTATAACTGTCGGGCGAAAGGCCTTCAGCCTTCAAAATCCGGTCGACACGATGGATATTGTCATAACGCGTGCGGTAATCTTCCCAATCGAGCTCTTTGAGTTCCATATATCCGTCGAACTGATGCAGCAGGCCGTCTTTGTCCATCGGGACCTTCATCTTGCGGATAATCTCGCGCCACAAGGTCAGGTCCTCTTCCGTGATGCCGGTTTTGAGCATCAAGGCCGCCATGTCTTCGGGGGTCAGAATCTTCATCAACTCCAGGGCCTTTTCAATAACCCACACCGCCATAATATTGGTGTAGACATTGTCGTTGACTCCGCCTTTGTTGGCCCCGGGATATTTTTCATGAAACTCATCCGGCCCCATGACCCCGTTGATATGATAACGCCCGTCTTTGCGGCTGAACTCGGCAATGCTGCTCCAGAAAAGCGCGATCTCAAAGATCATTTCCGCGCCATACCTTTCCAGAAAGGCGCGGTCTCCGGAGATCGAATAATACGTCCAGATATTATAGGCCACCGAGATCGAGACATGCCGCTGAAGCGAGCTGTAATCCGGCCCCCATGTGCCGGACATCGGGTTTAAATGGATCACCTGGGTGGTCTCTTCTCCGGTGCTGGCGCTCTGCCAGGGATACATCGCGCCCCGGTAACCATGCTGCCGCGCGTATTCCTTGGCCGCACCCAGCCGGCGGTAACGATACATCAAAAGCGCCCGGGTGATCTCCGGCGCGCGCAGATTGTAAAAAGGAAAAGAATACAGCTGATCCCAAAAGATATGGCCGCGATAGGCCTCGCCGTGCAGTCCCCGGGCCGGTAATCCGGCGTCGATATCTTCGTTATACGTCGAGGCCGATTGCAAAAGATGAAAGGAATGCAGCCGCAACACCTGCTGCGCAAAGGGATCCCCGTCCACCTCGACATCAAACCGCTTCCAAAGGGCCTTCCACTTGGCCTTATGCGATTTATACAATATGTCAAAGGAAGGAACGCCGCTGACTTTCTCCTGAGCCAGCAGGCAATGATCCGCCACCCCGTGATCGCGTGATGTATAAAGTCCGACAAGTTTTTCAAATGAATATTTTTGTCCCTGAACAACCTCGATCTGGAATTCTTGAAGGATCCTCTCCCGTCCGTGCAGGATAACGCGAATATCCGGGCGGATCCTTTGGGAACCGGTATAAATCAATGTCCGCTGGGCCTCGGTGATCTGGATCTTGGACTGGATCGTCTGCATCTCAAGAAAGACCCCGTCCTCGCCGAAAGAGCCGTGCTGCGAAGGTTCCAGATGTTTGGAGATGAGCTGTTTGTACCGCTCCACGCCCCTATTCAAGATCAGGCCGTCGATCCCGCTACGCACCGTGATGCGACCGCTGTAATTCTCCGGGGTAATGGTGCAACGCAGGGCGCACAAATGCGGGTCAGCCATGCTGACCAGACGATGATCCTCGACTAAAGTTATGCGTCCCTGGTCATCCTGCCACCGCAACCGGCGGGAAAGGATGCCTTTAAGCATATTCAGTTCCATCTTCCAGGAGAGCAGCTTGATCTTGAGCCGGTTAAACCAGGGACCGTCGTCGATGCGGTAATTCAGCACCAGCCAGTTGGGACAATTGACAAAATCCTCATTGATGATCGTGCGTCCGGCGATCTCGGTCGGCATGGCATTGTAGACCCCGGCGATATAGGTCCCCGGATAATGGACCCGGGTCGCCGCGGTCTCGGGCACGGCGCCGCGCGTGCCCAAATATCCGTTGCCCAGCGTGCACAAGGCCTCACGCAGATTCTCCGTTTCCGGGTCAAACCGGTTGTAGGTGAGTTTCCATATTTTCGAGGACGCGGCCCTCATGTCAGCCATGGTCTTACTCATTTTTGTTTATCCGAGATCAGCCATTCTAAGACCGCCTTCACCGCAGCCGTGTCCGGGATCATATAGGCCGCGGTGGTCGGACGGGGCTTTTCGGCGACCAAAATGCCCAACCCCTTCCCCGACAATACTTTAAAGGCGTCTTCATCGGTGGTGTCGTCGCCGATATAAATCGGGACCTGTTTTTGAGGATCGAATTTCAAAAATTTAAGAATCCACTGCACCGCCCGGCCCTTGTCCCAGTCGATCTTGGGGCGGATCTCAAATACCTTTTTGCCGGAGGTCTTTCGCAGGGTCGGGAATTCCATCAGGATCTCATCGACCGCCTTTTCAACGGCCGGGAAATCCTTGTCCGCCACCAAACGATAATGAGCGGATATCGTGTATTTGACATGTTCGACCAAGGCCCCCTGGATCTTGCTGAGCCGTTGTGACAATTGGGCATGCACCTCATCGATCACGGGACGGATCTGCCGGGCCTCTTCATTGATCGTGACCTTGCCTTCGGGATCGATGATCTCAAAGCCGTGGCTGCCGGCGTAAAAGACCTGTTCGAGCCCCACCTTGCCGCGCACATCATCCGTGGCCCGGCCGCTCACGATCGAAACCGACATGACCTCGGCGGCCCGGCTGACGGTCGCGCGCATGTCGTCCGAGATAACGGCCAGGTCAGGCGTGTCCACAATCGGGGTTAAGGTTCCGTCATAATCCAGAAACAGCAGGACATCCTTGGCGTCCAGCGCCTTTTTGATATCCTCTTGTTGATCAAAAAAATTCAGCGTTTGATTGTCCATAACAAAAGCCCTTGAAATTTCTGATTGATGTTAGCCGGCCCAAAAACTTCCGCCAAAGACCCGTTGGCGTTTAATCCGAATTTTTTTCCTGAAACCATTTCACAACCTGAACATAATCAATGCCGACAAAATCCTTAATAACAACATCCGCGCCGTTATCCTGAAGCTCTTTTTCGTTCTTTTCGCGGGCAAGGCCGATCACCAGGCCGAAACAGCCGTTACGCCCGGCCTGAACACCCGAGACCGCATCTTCGACCACAATGGATCGGGCCGGACTGGCGCCCATATCTTGCGCCGCCCGGATAAAAATATCCGGCTGCGGCTTGCCTTTCAGGCCCAAATCAGCCGAAACCACACCGTCAATCCGGGTTTCGAACAGCTCTTCCAGGCCGGCGGATTGAAGCACATACTGGCAATTTTTACTCGAAGAGGCCACGCCGACATGGATATCCTGGGCCTTGAGATCTTTGATCAGGGCCACGGTGGAATCATATACCTCGACCCCCTGATTATGGAGGACCTCGCGGAATTTGACATTTTTGCGGTTCCCGAGACCGCAAACCGTTTCTTTATCCACCGGATCAACCGGCTCACCGAAAGGGATGTGAATCTGCCGCGATTCCAAAAAGCTTTTGACCCCTTCATACCGGGGCTTGCCGTCCACATAAGGAAGATAATCCTTCTCATGGGTGAATTCCCGGAAGGCCTCGCCCTCCCGCTGTTCCCGCAGGCGAAGATATTCGTCAAACATCGCCTTCCAGGCCGCCGCATGAACCAGGGCGGTCTTAGTGATAACCCCATCCAAGTCAAAAACAACGGCTTTAAAAGGAGCCTCCTTGTTTTTTTCGATACTTTCAGCCATATCTACTCCCTTTACGAATATATACCCCGGTCATCCTGTGGAATTTTACCAAACATACCCACGTAGTCCCTAGGCCAAATATGGGCTTTATTATACGCTGAATGAGAACCGATGACAAGCTTTCATCTGGGGAATATCGACAAATGTGGATAAACAACAAAAAAATAAAGACTTGAGAGGAAGGAAGCCAAACGAACCAGGCCTCGGTCATGGGGCAACGGAAAGATATTGAGAAAGGTGGACAAGTGTCTGAAGTCCGACTCTCCCATCCGGAGTGAGGCCTTCTTTTCTCTGAAAATCTTCAATAGCCGTCTGGGTCCGGCGGCCGAGTTTACCGTCAATCGGCCCGGGATCCAGCCCGGCCTGAACAAGCGCCTGCTGAATGGTCTTGATATTCAGTTCTCCCGACTTGATCAGGCCGTAATCTTCGAAAATATGCAGACGATTCCAGGTCTCGCGATCCACGAACCGGGATATCTTGATGCCATTATCCTCCTGAAAGGCGGCAATCGCATTGCGGGTATTGGCCCCCAAGACCCCGTCAACCTTGCCGACCTTATAGCCGTATAATTTCAACAAATGCTGAACCTCGACCACACCCTCATTGGTTTCATACGGCACAATCTCGCCCAAAAGCTCTTTTTCTTCCGCCCCCTCCTTGTGCACCAAACGATAGACCATGTCGCATCCGCAGACCGACAGGGCCAAAATCAAGAAACCCGATGCCAACGCCGTTTCCCCCGGTTTCATTGCCTTATTCAACTCCTCTTTGGGCCAACAATTCCTTTTGAATCTCAAAAACGAGGCGCCGGCCGTGAATCATCCCCACAAACTCCCGGCTTTCCTCATCACGCACGACCGGCAAAAAATCCAGATCCCGGCGCCGCATGATCTCCAACGCTTCCTTTAAAGGCCGTGAGGCCACAATAACTTGAGTAGCCGGAAGGGCGATATCGCGGGCAACGACCAAATTATCCAGCCCGGGGTCGTGTTCCATCAAAACCGTCCGCAAATCCCCCAACGTAATATATCCTAATAGATGGTTCCCCTGATCGACAACACAAAAATCATTTGAATCACTGCCCTTGACCCTGTCGACCACAGCCGCCAGCGGCGTATGTTCAACGATAACAGGGACATTCCGCTCGATCAGATCAGACACCCGGTATTTTCCCAGGATATCATCTTCGGTCACATTACGCCACATCTCCTTGGCCTTGGCCACCCCCAAGCGCACGCTCGGCGGCCCGATAATCTGAACGATAAAAGTCGTTATGACGATGACATTGACGATCAGCAGCCCGATCTCGGCCGCCTCAGGCCCCAAATGACTCAGATGATGGTAAATCGAGATCGACATGCCTATCGCCACGCCGGCCTGGGAAAACAGGCAGAATCCCAGATACTTCCTGACGGCAGCCGGGGCACGTCCGATCAAGCCGCCGATATAAGCGCCGGAGATCTTCCCGACCGTCCGGCTGATGACATACACCCCAACCAAAAAGGCCACCCCGGGGCCGAGCATCAAACTTAAATCCAGACGAGCGCCCACCAGCACAAAAAAGAGGATATAAATCGGCGGACTGAAACGCTTAATCGCCTCAATGATCTCTTTACTTTCGACCGGCGCGAGATTGACCAGGGTCAGCCCCAAAAGCATGCTGGAGAGGATCAGGTCCAGTTTGAAATGAATGGCCGTCCCGATCGTCAACAGGATAACCCCCAGAGAAAACGGCAGGATGCGTTCGCGCTGGCGGATAAAATAAATCAACCGCTGAAGCAGGACCCCGCCGACCGCGCCGACTAAGACCGCCAGACCGATCTCGATAAAGGGGGCCTCCAGCGTATGCAGGATGGAAAAATGCTCGTGATTGATCAGGGATTTGGCAAAGGCGCTGGAAAAACCGTAAAGGATCAGGGCCAGGACATCATCCAGGGCCACAATGGCCAGCAGGGTCGATGTCAAGGGACCGCGCGTTTTATATTCCCAAAGCACGTCCACCGTGGCCGCCGGTGCCGTGGCCGATGCCAGAGCGCCGAACAACAGCCCCAGGTAAAATTTCTTGGTGACGAGCGTGACGACCGCGCCGACGACAAAAAACGTCATCAGCCCTTCCAGGATCAGGATCGAATAAATGCTGCGGCCGCGTTTGCGAAAAAAATCCAGCTTCAGCTCGGATCCGATCATGAACCCGATCAGCCCCAGGGCCAGCTGAACAAACGGCGTAAACGTTTCAATCATCTCCGGGGTCCAAAGGTTCAACAGTGAACGACCCAGGATCACGCCGACGATCAGATAACCCGTAACCTGCGGTATCTTAAACCGCTGGATGATCTTCCCGCTCCACGCCCCCAAAAGAAGAGTCAGTCCGACTAATAAAAATGTGTCCATGGCCTTTAAAAACAAAGACAGGCATTCGGCATGTCTGTCTTCGTCCTCTGTCCTTGTTGATTAGGTTAAATAGTCCCGCTCATGTATGGATCTGTATCCCGATCAGCTCAGGATTGACCAAAAGGGTGATCCCCAGCAAAAGCATAATGACGCCGCCGATGAATTTCATGATCTCCATCTGGCGCTGCGTGAGCTGGCGGACCCTTAAGGTGTAGATAAAGATGGAAATAATAACCAGCAGAGGGATCACGTAAAAAAGATTATACAGCAACAGATAGGCATAATACATCCAGGTATCGCCCAGCCCGCGCCCGGTCAGCACCCCGGTGTAAATAATCGGGAACCCCGCTGTACACGGCAGCTCGACCAGGGATGCCAGCGAGGCCAGCCCGATCGATGACGAGATCAGCAGCGGGAAGGATCCGTTGCGGATAACGTCTTTCATGCGATCCATCTTCTTCATCAACGGCCCCTTATTCTTATCGGAGACCGTCAGCGTCACGCCTTTACGGAAAAAGAACAATTCCTTGCAATTGATGAGCCCGACCAAAACGGCGATCACGCCCAATCCGATACTCAACGGCCGGACAAAACCGATATATTTGAAGATATTAAGCCAGGCGGCCATGAATGTAAAGTAAAATATATAAACCATAGCCACAAAGCTGAACCCCACCACATACAGGCGCAGCCGCGCATTCGACGTGGCCACCAACAGGGCCATCAGGCAGGTCAGCACAAACATATTGCAGGGGTTAAACCCGTCGACAATCGCCACCAGGAACGTGAAGACCGGCAAGGGAAGGTTGTATCCCGTCTGCTCCATGAAATCGGACGAGACATTCTGGGCCAGGACAAAAAACAGGATCAGCCCGACCACGACGATACCCGCTACCAGGATATCACGCCAACGCTCGGACCACGCGGCCCGGGCGGGCTTGCCTTTCTGCACCTTTCGCTTTCGGTTCAAAAACAAAAAGGATATCCCCATCAAGACCAGCACGCCCAGCATCCCCAAAAGGGAACGCCGCGCGGAACCGGGCGTCTGAACAGATGCCGCGGCAACAAGTTCGGTTTTCTCAGGGGCAGCCTCGCCGTTCCACTGCAGCCGCCAGGGCCCGATCTTGACCGCATGCGCGAAAAGGATATCCGACCGGGAGATCAAAACCGGCTTGGGTTCGACCTCCTCGTAATCAACACCCCTCAAGGCCTCCGTGATGGTTTTGGCCGTCAGGATCTGTTTGAGGACCCGATTGTCCCCTCCGTGTCCCGGCTCGGGAACAAGCACCCTGTTTTTCGTCCAGATATTCGGCGCTCCCGGTATGCCGGCAATATCAAGCTCCTCAAAACGAATCGGAAATCCATACCGGGAGGGAAAATCGTTGGCCTTGATCTCGGCCAACTGATCCCGCATCCGCAGGACATTCGAACGGCCGATCGCCAAATCGTTATTATTAAATAAAATAAAGGGAACGCCCGACGGCCGGCCCGGTAGATAGATACGGAAATAATCGTCCTTCACCTCTTTATTGGCCTTAAAATGCCGGTATATCTCATATTCAAAAATAATCAATTTCGGATTATTGAGTGTCCATTCGGTAAAAAGGGCAGGGTCGGTCACGGCGCAATTTCCGCAGCCGATACCGGTTAAATAAACGGCACAGATAACATCCTCACCGAGCTGAGCCGCGACGGCGGGCTTGACCGGGAATAGGCCAGCGATGAACAAGGCCGTCAAAAAGCCAATCATTCCGATCCGTTTTGAATAATCCCGTATTCTCATGAAAGATTGCTCCTGTTGCATAAGGTTTATTCCGAACCCAAACCTAAAAAATCATTTTTATAAATCCAAAACCGCCCCGGCCCCCAATTCCAAGAACGCCGTTTGGAACGCCTCCCGGAATAAGGCCTCGGCCAATTCCCCGGAACAATGGGTGGGGCCGGCCCGACGGACCCCCAGCCTGCGAAACGCCGTGATGACCTCTTCGATCTCTTCTTGCCCGGCTGACCTTAAATGAAAGCCGCCCAGCACAGAGCCAAACTCCCGCCCCGGAAAAAGCTCCCGGACTCG
>CAZBSU010000043.1:0-11139 GCA_964494745.1 uncultured Planctomycetales bacterium
TACTGTTCTCCCAATTGTTAGGTAAAAATCCTATTGTAGATCAAATTTTTAATCGAACATTAAGTTATCTTTTAGAGAGAAAACCTAAGACAGTAGCAAAGACAGGATTAATTGCTAAAAAAGGAGCCAAAATGATTCGTAAAGGGACTCTGATTATGTTGATTTTGACTTTAACGGGTCTTGTCTCCTGTTCCGGCTCACCGGAAGAGGAGGCGATATTCAAAGAAAACCCGGTAGTTGTGCTGGAAACCAACCGGGGGAATATTACCCTTGAATTATTTCCGGATATCGCGCCGAAGGCAACGGAAAATTTTATCGGACTGGCTAAAAAAGGTTATTATAATGGGGTCATTTTTCACCGCGTGATTGAAGGATTTATGATTCAGGGCGGGGACCCGACCGGGACAGGCTCGGGGGGAGAGAGCTTATGGAATACGGCTTTTGAGGATGAAATAAGCCAGGATATGCAATTTGACTCATCCGGGCTGCTGGCCATGGCCAATGCCGGCCCGAACACGAATAAAAGTCAATTTTTTATTACCGTTGCCGCAACGCCGTGGTTAAATGGCAAACATACCATTTTTGGTCAGGTTATCAAAGGTTATTCGGTAGTCAAGGATATTGAACAGACACCGGTCGATTCAAAAAACCGGCCCCATTCCGACCAAAAAATACTCAAAGTCTATCTTCAAGAAGACATGGCTGACGAATCAAGATAACTGCCCGGACTTGTCAATTCATATCATTAAATAATATCTTACTTCATGATCCTGCCTAAGGTTCACATGATAATCTCTATACCGAAAATGACGGAACAAGGGATTATTGACAAAAAAACAAAATTCATCTAAATGCCTTTGATTAATGATTTTAGGCTAAATTTTCCCCCACCATCAAGTTAACATAATATATATTATAGGAAGTTATTAAGATATAAAAAAATCCCATCATTATGTCTGATCGCTCCGCAATGCTTCCCTTTCCCACGGAGCCTCAGCACACAAACGCACTTTATTGCCCCCCTTAACCTTACCGCCGCCCTGCACGACCCCAAACGTGCGGGCCTGAAAATCTTTCAACTCTTTTTCCAAGGCCTCCAAAGTAAATTCGCTCTTGCGCACACCGACCTGCACATCACCCATCCTGATCTTGACAATCTTGCCCATAACCAAGGCCTCAGCCACCTTTTTTCTGGCCTCCCTCAGAATTCGGCCAAAACTTGGACGCGAAATCTTCATCGCCAAAGCCCCCTGGTCCTGCTTGAAACCCTGAAAATCAGCCAATTTGATGGCCTCAAATTGATCCAACGTGAGCTCGATTTCATCCGGTCGGCCCGGTTTCCCGCGCGGGCTGAATTGCACGATCCGGGGCATCTTTTGTATATAGCGAACCTTTTTAGGCCTTCCCCGAGACGCTTTTGTCATTTTGCCTAATACCTCTCCTTAGATACAACCGTATATTCCCGAGACTTAATCTGAACACATGCTCACAACAACCGGCATGATAAAATAAGCATATGCTCAATTTAACTATACCAAATAAGACCCTGCCTGTAAACCTTTTTTTATTATTTATAAAAAATGATTTTCGGTCTAAACATTATAAAGCGCTGCGGATATAAGAAGTGATAAATGCTGCAGATTTTCCTCGTCAAACTCAACTCGGGCCTGATCCATTTTGGTGTGGACATTCAAGACCCCAAAAACACGGTTGCGCACAGTCAACGGCACAACAGCAGAATGCTTGATCTCAGGTCGCTTCAAGAAGGGCTGGATCCTATTCTCGCCGTTCATCCCCTTAATGACGAAAGGCCGATTTTCCTGGGCCGCCATCCCGGCAATGCCCTCCCCCATCCGAACAGCCCCGGCCTGAGCCAGGCGTTCTTTTTCGATCCCGCGGGCAACCTTGATGTTCATCACCCGGCTGTCTTTTTCCAGTAGCATAATCGAGCCGCATTCCGCCCCGGTGCATTTCAAAGCCACGTCCAGGACCGTTACCAACAATTCATCCATATGAATATCGGCATAGATATCCTCAGCCGCGCTCATCAATTTGTCCGACAAAAGCTCTTTATTGAACCGCTTCTGATGAAGCCGCCGATTCTCCAGCCTGAGCTCAACAATATCTTTGGCGATCTGGGCGAGCAAATCGAGGAGCGCCTTGATGGTCACGAACGAAACAACTCTTATCTCGTGCAAAACATCCGTCAGGTCCTCAATCTCGACCCCGCTTTCTTTGGCCACCTGCAAATACGCCTGACTGTCCCATCGCCTGTTTAAAATGACCGGCCCCACAATCATATAGGCAATAATCTGCCCGTCCTCAACCTTGACCGGGACGGCAAATGAATACAGATCGAAGAGCCCACGGGCCTCCAGATACGGCCCATGCGCTTTGAATTTATCCATGATGGCAGGTTCCGCCGACCCGAGATCAAACCCCAAGGCCGTGCTCAAAAAACGGGCGCCATACCGGCCGCGATTGTTTCGGTCAATAACCGGGGGCACAATAACACGGCCCTCGCTGTCTATCACGAACATACTAATCCGGAGGACATTCACAAAACGCCTCAGCGCATCGGCCCATTTGTCCCGGCTGATAAACTCCTGTGACAAGCCTTTAATATCATCGGATCTCATGTCTTCGGCCTCTTGAAGGTTATTTTGTATTTCTTCATTTTATTATACAACGTTGTCCGGTTAATCCCCAAGGCCGCGGCGGCCCTATTCCGGTTCCAGCTGCATTCCTCCAGCACCGTCAACAGCAACTCCCGTTCCGGTGTTTCCAAAACCTTCTTCAGGGATTTCCCTTTGGTCGCCTTGGGTTCAACATGAGAAAATTGGGCGGCGTTGGGGATATCCCAGGCATTGATCACTTCGGTCTTGGCCATAATAACCGCCCCCTCAATCGCATTCTCGAGTTCGCGGATATTCCCCGGCCAATTGTAATTCATAAATAACTTCTTCACCTCCGGCGAGACGGCCCCGATCTTTTTATTGTTTTTTTGAGCGTATTTACGAATAAAGTGATCACAGAGCAACTCGATATCGGCCTTGCGTTCCCGCAACGGCGGCAAATGAACCGCAATGACATTGATGCGGTAATACAGGTCTTCCCTAAAATCGCCCTGGGCAATCTGCTTGGTGAGATCGCGGTTCGTGGCCACAATGATCCTGGCCTCGGTCTTTCGGGTCATATTGTCCCCGACCCGCTCAAAGACCCCATCCTGCAAGACACGCAACAATTTCACCTGAAGGTTCAATGAAAAAGAGTCGATCTCGTCGAGGAATACCGTCCCGTTCTTGGCGTATTCAAAACGGCCCTCCTTATCCTTGATCGCCCCGGTAAAGGCTCCCTTGATATGGCCAAACAGTTCACTCTCGAGTAAGGTCTCGGACAGGGCCCCGCACGGGACCTCCACAAACGGCTTACCACGCCGCCGGGGGTCCACCTCATGAATGGCCCGAGCGACCATCCCCTTCCCTGTCCCGCTTTCGCCGGTAATAAGGATGGTGGCGTTGGAACCCGCGACCGAGGTGATGATATGATAAACCTTCTGCATCTTTTCGCTGCCGCCGATCATGCCGTGAAACGACGTCGGCTGGACACGGGCGATGATCTTGCGCAGCTGTTTGTTCTCTTTCTCGATCTCTTTGCGCTGAACGATATTGCGGATCGTCATCTTGATCTCGTCGTCATTGATCGGCTTGGTGATATAATCGAAGGCCCCTTTCTTCATGGCCTCCACCGCCGTCTCAATCGTGCCGTAACCGGTAACGAGAATGACATCCGTGGCTTCGGAAACCTGCTTGACCTCCTGAAGCAGCTTGAGCCCGTCCAGATCCGGCATCTTCATATCCGTGACGACAATATCAAACCGGCCCTCCCGGATCAACTGCAGGGCCTCCGGCCCGCTGGCTGCCATCAAGGCATTATAGCCTTCGATCCGCAAGATCTCATACAGAGACTCGCGGATCAGCGGCTCATCATCAACGAGCAGAATTTTGTACTTGGCATTGATATCTTTCATATCCGCTAAAAGTTGTTTGCTCATTTTCTTAAAGGCAAATAGACGTCAAAAACCGTGCCCCCATCTTTGCCGGGCTTGATGTCGATCGTGCCGTCATAGCTTTTAATAATCTCATTAACGATGGTCAACCCCAGGCCACAGCCCTTTTCGATATCCTTGGTTGTATAAAACGGCTCAAAGATTTGTTCGATCTTATCCTGGGGGATGCCACACCCGTTATCCTGGATCGTGATGCGGATACAGGCGTCTTCAACCCGGCTGGCGAGCCGGATGACGCCCTTTTGCTCAATCGCATCAATCGCGTTCTGAAAGATATTGGCAAAGACCCTTTCCAGGCCCATATCGATCAACAACACCGATTGCCGGCAAAGATCCTTCTGGATCTTGATATCCTTACGCAATAAGCGGTCCTGGCAGTAATAAAGGGCCTGCTCCAAAGCCTGATTGACATCGATCTCGGTCTGGGTCGGCATCGGGCTGCGGGAACAAGCCAGGAGGTTGCGAACGATCCCGGCCATCCGGTTCAACCCATGCTTGATCTCCAGAAGATATCCCCGCAGGGCGTCATTCTCTCCGGCCTGCTCCAGACAAAGATTCGTGTAACGCATGACCCCGTCCAGGGGGTTATTGAATTCATGCGCGATACCACCGGCCAATTTCCCGATACTGGCAAGCTTTTCATGGACGACAACCTGCTTCTTTAAGGCATCGGCCTCCTGACTGCTCTTGCCGAGTTCGTCTTTCAGGCTCTCCGATTCCTTGACGATCACACTGAATTTCCGGTAGATCTCCATCCGGCGCACGTTCAAGGCGATCTGGGCGGCCAGGAAATCCAAAAGCTGCAATTCGGTCTTTTTAAAACGGCTGCCGCTGATCTTGTCGGCGATATTGATGACACCGATAAGCTGATCCTTGATCAGCATGGGCACACAAATAAATGAGGCGGTCTTATAACTTTTACGGGTCTGGAAATGGCTGAACCGTTCGTCATGCCCGATATCATCCACAATCACCGGCCGCTTGCATTGGGCGACCTGGCCGACGATCCCCTCCCCCATCTTTTTGACCAAGGCCTGCTGTTCCTTAACGGCCATTCCGTGGGAGGCCTCCAGGACCAGCTCATCGCTGTCATCCCGGGCCAAAAAGACCGAACCGCGTTCGGCACTAAAAAGACCCATGATCTTTTCCAGCGAGGCATTCAGCAATCCATCCACATCCCCCGCATTATTGACGGTATAACAAATATCATTGATCTTCTCGAATAATTCCGCCTGGGGCAGTTCTTCCCAAAATCGGTCCGTGCTGTTCATTCGCCGTCCTGTCCCTGATCCGTCTGCTGCCTCTGCTGAATCTTTTCAATGAGCTTTTCAAATCCCGGGGTGAATGGATGCTGCGGATACTGGTGGATGAATTTCCGGTAAATTTCGATCGCCCGACCGCTGTCCTTGGCCTGCTCAAGTGCCACCTGATTAATGGTCCTGACCAAAAGCGGCCCCTGAGGGTCGGTCGATTGATGAACGCGTGGATAAATCATCAAAATCCGTTCAAGCACATTCAGGCTTTCACTCCATCGCTCCTGAGCCAGATAGGCCGTGACTTGATAATTCAGGGCCATATACCCGATTCGCGTATCGGCATGCTCTTCATGAATATTCTGATAAAAATCAACGGCCCGGTCAAAGGCCACCTGCATTTTGTCTGGCTTGCCGATCCTTTGATAATAATTCGCCTCATACAAAGGCATCTTGAGCCCGGTTAATGTCAGTGGATATCGCTCACTGGCCGTCCGGAACATCTGGACAGCCTCCTTAGATTTGCCTTCCTGCTCATACGTCTTCCCGATCTGAAACAGGGCCTCGGCATTTAAGGGACCCTCATCCGGAAAACGCGCCAAAATTTCCCGGAATGTTTCCCGGGCTTTTTCCGAATCCTTCATCAGGACGTAGACCATGCCCTTTTGAATCAAAATCTTACCGGCCAGCCGGGATTCGGGGTGCGCCTCCAAGAGCTGATCGTACTCGCGGGCCAGGGCCTTGAATTCCTGTTCGGGATAGGATTTGGGATCATGGGCCAACTTGGCGAAATCTTTTTTTAGATACCAAAAATTCTTTTCCAGGGCATATTCACTGCGATCCAAAAAGGATAAAACCGCAAAGACACCTGCCAAGATCAAAACCAATATTAACAAGATGCGTCTCATCCCGAAGATTCCCTCTCGTACAGGTAAAAAGTGGTAATGGCCGTGACCTGTAAGGCATCGATAATTAACATGATGACCGTTCCGGCGAGCGGGATCAAGGCCCAGAATTCCGGGACCATGATTTTATCAAACCACTGATGATACGTCTTTATAAGGATAACCGGAAGATACAGCAGGCTGGATAAAAAGACCACGGCAAAGATCGTCCCCATCGCCTTGAAGAAACGTCTAAAATTCAAGACCAAGGCCAAAAAGACATTCTTCTTTTCCAGAACGATCAACGGGAAAAGAAAGGCCAACAATGTCGTGCCCACACAACTAATCAAAAGTTTGGCATAGGGCCACCCATAGACAACAATCTGTTTGATAAGGGAAAAATGCCCGGTCGTCGAACGGATCTGCAGGGCCCTTCTAAAAAGCAAGCCGTAAAACTGAGATAATCCGTAAATCACGCTCACCAAGATGACGGCCGCGATCACCAGATGAATATACGAGCCAAGTGCCCGGCGAAAAATCTGGGAAAGACGCACCTTTTGTTGTTCGTTGATTGCATTGATGATCAAGATCGCGGCCCCGATCAAGAAACTGTTGATCAGGACGTAAACCGGGATCTGAAGCCAAGCGGACGAAAACCATCTTTCCAGAAGCACGAAATTATGCGGGTAATGCAAATACATCTCCCCGGCAAAGCGGCGGATCAGCGGGCCGAAAAATTCGGATAATGGATACCGCGGGGCAAAGAAAAGGATCTCCAGCATAAGCAGCTGAACGAACCCGATCAGACAAAAAGGGAACAAAACGACCGGGTGAAGGCTGATCGTCCCCAGCGCGGATTTAAGCAGTGTTAAAGGATTTTTGACCATTTATACTATGCAGGGCCGGCATGAACTTATTTTTAAACTACAGTATGGCAATAATTTAGCGTAATTCTAACACAGGAGATTTTCGGAGTCAAACCCTATGCGTCCAAATTATCCCGTCCCCCCCTTTTTTGTTAAAAGGTAAAAAAATAAGACAGGTTTCTTGCCGACCTGTCTTATCTTTTTTCAGAAAATGTCACACTCCGTGCGCCCCTCCCAAAATTTGGCGTCTTAGCTGCCTGCTTTTATTTACTACGATGACCTAAAAAACGCAGAGCTAAAATACCCGTACCGACCATCAACATGGTCGCGGGTTCGGGTGCGTGAAGCGAGGCACTGCCGATGTCGCCTATCGGCGTAACCAAGGCCGCTGAGCCGCCGCTGCTTGTGGTGCCAAGACTACCGGCAATATCACCGATAGCGGTTCCACTGGCGCTTTCATTGCACCCGGCAAGACATGGGAGAAAAGCCAGAACGGTTGCCAGGTTGAAACATTTGATGAATAAGTTGTTCATGTAACACCTTCCTTAGGCTGATAAAAAATGATCAATTTTTTCTTTTTCGTCTTAATCCGGCTAAAGATAACAAACCACTGGTCAAAAGAAAAGCCGTCGCTGGCTCAGGAACCACGCTTCTTTCCCCGCTGCCATTCGGCCCCAATGTTAGGCCAGTATCTGTAAAATCGCTCGCGCTTTTAGCATACCAATTATAGGCGGACGTGTTTATGCTACCATCGGGATTCAGGACAGGACCATGTGTGCTCTCGAAAGAATACGTGATAAGTTGGTCGCTGTTCCACTTGACCCCCCAGATAAAAGATTCAATCGCCGGTTCATTAAAATACCCGATCTCGGAACCGGACTCGGGATTGATATCGCTGATCGTGGGAATCTTATGCTCCGGTAATTCAATGGACCAATGGCTGAGATCTTTAAATCTGAAATTGTCTCCGGGAGCAGGTGCCGCACTCAACGTATATTCATACAGCCAAGCCCCTCCGCCCAAATCAGACACCTCGGCGTCAACAATGACATCAAAATAAAATATCGGCTGAACAGCATGCGCATCCTGTATCAGGACAAAAGAAATCAAAAAAAATATGATCAATATTATTTTCTTCATAACCACCACTCCATTTCTGCCCTGCTTAATTCGACTTCTTTAAATTACCTCGCCCCTTCTCCGGTCAGGACCACCCGGAACGTTCTGAAAAGAATCAGGAGATCCGTCCAGAGGCAAATCTTCTTGATATATAATATATCGTATTTGATCTTGTTCCGCACATCCCGGATGGTCTCATCGTATTTATGCCAAACCTGCGCCATGCCGGTTATGCCGGGTTTCACAGCCAAACGTTTTTCATAATCAGGGATCTCGGCTTTAAATTGTTCGACAAATTCCGGACGCTCCGGCCGCGGGCCGATCACGCTCATCTCGCCATGCAAGACATTAAAAAATTGCGGAATCTCATCAATATGCGCTTTCCTCAAAAATTTTCCACACGGAATAAGCCGCGGATCATCTTCCCTGGCCCAGACAGGTCCGGTATTTTTTTCCGCATTAACATGCATGGTGCGGAACTTATAAATCTTGAACAACCGGCCGTTCTGGCCGACCCGGGTCTGAGTAAAAATAACCGGGCCACGGGACCCGATCTTGATCAGGACAGCCGTGATCAAAAATAAAGGTGATAACAAGATAATCGCCACGCACGAAATAAGAATATCCAAAACCCGTTTGGCGATATGATAGGTCTTACGGACAAAGCTGATGATCATGCCAAACAGACCACTGCCGAATAAAGCAAAGGTAGACGGTTCCGGAGCGCGGGATTTTGACTTGGGCGATGGGATCGCCGTAATCCTTTGCCCGGCCTGATGGATCTCCGCCTTTGATATGTCAGCCGCGGGGCTGTCTGCCAAAGCAGCCCAGGCCATTGACGTCATCCCAAAGGCAATCACAAGCAGGCTGCTTAAAATAATTCTTCTGCGGTATTTGCGTAACAACTTCTTCATGTATCTTGCCTTACTCACTTTTTGGCTTTCGTGAAAGCGCTTTATCGCCTTTACTCATCATAATAACAGCAATTTATGTGCCAATTTAATAATTTAAAAATGACGCCTGTGTAAACATTTAAAACCATACATAACAACAACTTACAAGATCATGCCATTTGCGTCTAAGTGGACAAACCATGACATGCGATGACAGGCATAGACAAACCGACCCTGACCGATGTCTAATTTACCCACAAAAGTGTGTATTTTTTTAGACATTAAATATATTTATAAATTATCGTATATAAGAGGAACAAATTATGGCAGGTACTTCTCCAGCAAAGGCAATATCTCCTTGACAAATTTTTCGGCGGCCTGGAAGGATTTCTCCGGCATTTCAGCATTATAGGGCACGGTGATCCTGATCATCGCCCCACCTTGATGTCGTCCCAAAAAGGTTTGGATCGACACAAGGATCTGTTGATACCAATAATTCGAGGTATAACTTCGGCCCACCTTAAACCAGTAATACATGGCCTGTTGAGTGTGGGCCAATTCAATCAAAAATCGATTGACCGGGATCGTTTTCCCCTTTTCGGTTTCAAACTTGACCAACTCATTGTTGATGATGGTCGCACCGCCGCCGGTATAACATATCTCGGGGGGATGAAAAACCTTGCGGTTGCTCTGCGAATATATAATGAACAACAAAACCTGATGGCCGTGGCTGTCGAAATATTCACGGCTGAAGGCATTGCGTGTTTCGAGCAACTCATATTCTTCCTCGTCAATCTGAATCTCGCGCGAAGACCAGTCCCCGAAGGCCTTCGGAAAGGTCTTAATATCGACCGTGTCGCGGGGACTGAATTCCTGCAATATGATCCGCAAGGAAATCAGCCCCACGATCCCCAGCATTACCGAAATGATAAAAAATGATTTATCACGATACAGACGATTCATGTGTCTTCACCTTAGATTCGATCAATTTTGAAACGGTCAATAACAAAATAAACGCCAAAGCAAAAACCAGAAATCCCGAAATATCATGCACGATCCCGGTCGCAACCTTGGTGCCCCAGACCTCGCTGACAAAGGCAAGGAAAACGACCCGGCCGACATTGGCCAGCACGGCGATCGGCACGGTGGACGCCAAAAGGACCAGTTTGCGTACCCAACCTCCTTTGAGCCAATAGGCGAAAAGACTCCCCAGGGCCGCCAGGGAGATCAGGGAACGGAGACCGCTGCAGATATCATCAACGATCACATACGAATGCCGCATCAGGATAACGCTCCCCTCCCTTGCCGCCGGGAGGCCCATCCCGTTCAGCATCCGGGCGGCAATGTCCGCGGCAAAAAGCTTCATTTTGAAACTAATATTAACAATGACGATCAACGGCATGGGGATCATAAAGAATAAAAACAGCAACGGAAAAGTCAAACGGCGAAAAACCTCCCGGCCGTAAAAATGCAGCACAAGACCGCACAGGACAAAAAGCATCGAAAAGGCGGAGGTGAAGTACACCCGCATCACCGAGCTGGCCAAATGAACAAGGATACCGCCCACGATCAAGGGCAGCCCCCAGGCCGACCGGACCGGGGTGACGCCGGCCAGTTGGCGACGGCTGTTGAAGACCAAATACACACTGACCAGCGGGATCAAGATCCCATGACTGTAATACGAATCCCGGGCAAACCAACGGTCCCACATCCAGATAAAACTGGACACATAGGCAAAGCCAAACGCCAAAGCGATCAGGATCTCACGATTGTATTTTTTCCAAAACTCTTTCATAAAATGAATTCTGCTTCTTCGGCGCGGCGCGCACGACTCAAGGGCGTGCATGCTCCCGGGCCTTGTCCCAGGTCACCCGTTGTCGGCCGGTCAAGAATCTCTGCAATCCGACCAAGGCGGCAACATTCAACAAACAAAAAACATACGGGACATAAGTCACTTTTTTGAATGCCTTCAAAATAACATAATTCCGGCCCTTTGCCAAGGCCTCAAATGCCGCCAAGGCGTAAAACCCAATCTGGGCAGCCAAAAACAAGACA
>CAZBSU010000044.1:0-11045 GCA_964494745.1 uncultured Planctomycetales bacterium
CGCCGTCCCGTCCTTGATCAATCCCAGCCTGATGCGTTCCAAATTTTTCTTGAGCCAGGCATAATCGGTGGTCATCGGACTGACCGTGTACCCCAACCCGGCAAAGGCGACCAGACCGATACGGTCCGAACGGCGGCGATCAATAAACTCCGCGACCACATCCTTGACGACCTCCAGACGGTTGACCCGTTTTTGGCCGATCACGAAATCTTCCGCGGCCATACTCCCGGAGATATCGATGGCCAGGACGATGTCAACCCCTTCGGCGCGGACAAAAGAATGATCCAGGACCCGGCGCGGCCCGGCCAATGCGACCATAAAAAGACAAACGACGATGAGGCGCAGGACAAAAGGCAGGCCCCGCCAGCGGATTCTCCAGGTGGCGGCAAGATCCCCCAGCCCGGCAGTGGACGGGAAACGGAATCCGGGTCTCATGCGGTGCCGGTTGAACACCGCCAGGAAAAGGATCACAAACGGAATCGCAATGAGAATCCAAGGCGTCTTAAATGTTATCATGGCATCAGGACTTTGGGGCCGGTTGAACGGCAACCGGGCGCGTTTCATCGATCAGGCGCTGAACCAGCTGAAAACCCTCTTCCATCTGAGCGGGACTGGACCGATAACGGGCAAACTTGACCAAATCACAGCCCGTCAGAAACCGGCCAACGGCCTGTTTCTGGGAGGCGTTCAGGACCAGGGAATCCCGCAGGGATCCAAGGAACTCTTCGCTCGTCATCTCCGGCGCGCGGATGGAAAAGCTGTCCTCGATATACAAACGCAGGATCCCGGACAAACGGGTGAAATACTCTTGGACCTTGCCCTGGGCCGGCAGATCTTCGGCCTTGAGTTCGCGCAACCGCTGCATTGCGGTTTCCCAAGGGGGCGGCTGAGGCGTTTCGTCACGATCGCCCGAGCGGCGGGAATATTTTTTATAAAGAAAATAAATCAGCGCCGCGATGAGCGCGGTCGTCAGAATGACCGCGAGGGCCCACCAGGCAATATGGGCCGGCAGCGCCAGCGGCGGCCGGACATCTCTTAAACGGGAAACCGCTTCCGGCATAAACATATCCTCTTAAAAATATTTCTCAAAAAATTTTTCAAGCCTATGAATCAATGCCGTCTGCTTTTGCGCCGGGCAAAAAAGGTGACAAATTCCTGCATGTAGGGCTGATCGGTATCGATATCGATATGGTCGACTCCGGTCCGCTGAAAAACCCGGTGGAGGCGTTCCTGCCGATCAAGAAATTGCCGCCGGTATTGTTCGCGGACCCGCCGGGAAGATGTATCCATGACAACGGGCTGTCCGGTCTCGGCATCCCTCAGGCGCAGGAGCCCGCCGTCGGGAAGCTCGCGTTCCCGCAGATCGTTCAATGTCACCGCGATAAGGTCATGCCGCTTATTGGCGATCATCAACGGTCGCTGGAAGGATGCCGCGCCGGGCTGCGGCCGGACATCCCCGCCGTGAGTATCGACGAAATCCGAGATCAAAAAGGCCACGCACCGCCGGCGGGTGACCTTGCTCAAGAATTCCAGGGCCCGGCCGATATCGGTTTTCGTATTTTGGGACCGGAAATACAGGATCTCGCGGATCAGGCGCAGGACATTCTTCACGCCCTTGCGGGGCGGCAAAAATTTTTCGATCCGGTCGGTAAAAAATATCAAACCGACCTTATCGTTATTGCGGATGGCGCTGAAGGCCAGCACCGCCGCGATCTCGGCCGCCAGCCGGTTTTTCAGCATATGTCGGCTGGCAAAATGACAGGACCGCGAGGCATCCACCATGATCATGACCGTCAATTCCCGCTCTTCGACGTATTTCTTAATATGCGGTACTCCGGTGCGGGCCGTGACATTCCAATCGATATTGCGAATATCGTCACCCGGGATGTACTCGCGGACCTCGTCAAACTCCATGCCCTGGCCCTTAAAAACGCTGTGATACTGGCCGACAAAGGCCTCGGTGACCAGGCGGGAGGTGGTGATCTCAATCCGGCGGATCTTTTTAAAAAGTTCTTTGGTCAGCATCTCAAACGGCATCCTTTCGACAACCGCGCCTACGGGACTTCCACTTCCTCGAATATTCTTTGAATAATATTTTCGGAGGTTTTCTCTTCCGCTTCGGCCTCATAGGTCACGATCACCCGGTGGCGCAGGACATCCATGCCGACCGACTTGATGTCCTGGGGGGTCACATAACCGCGCCCCTGCAAAAAGGCGTGTGCCTTGGCGGCCAGGGCCAGATTGATCGTGGCCCGCGGCGACGCCCCGTAGAGGATCAACCCTTTCAGTTCGCTCAGTCGATAGTCTTCGGGACGCCGGGTGGCCTCGACGATATCGACGATATAGCCTTCGATCTTTTCGTCCATGTAAACCTCGTCCACAACCGACCGCAGGCGTATGATGTCTTGCGGGGTGATGACGGCCTTGGCCGTGATCTTGCGATCCGTGAAGGCCATGCGTTTGAGGATCGCCAATTCTTGGCTTTTGGAAGGGTACGTGATCTTGATCTTCAGCATAAAACGGTCGACCTGCGCCTCGGGCAAGGGATAGGTGCCCTCCTGTTCGATCGGATTCTGGGTCGCCAGGACCAAAAAGGGATCTTCCAGCTTAAGGGTTTCTTCGCCGATCGTGATCTGCCGTTCCTGCATGGCCTCCAACAGGGCGCTCTGCACCTTGGCCGGGGCCCGGTTGATCTCATCGGCCAGGATGATATTGGCGAACAAGGGTCCTTTCTTGATATTGAAGCGGCCGTGGGGTTGATCATAGATCAGCGTTCCGGTCAGATCGGCCGGCAGCATGTCAGGCGTGAACTGAAGGCGCTGGAATTTGGCCTGCATGGTCTCGGCCAGTGTCCGCACGGCCAGCGTTTTGGCCAAGCCCGGAACGCCTTCGATCAGGACATGCCCGTTGGCCAGGAGGCCGATCAAAAGACGGTCGACCATGGCTTCCTGTCCGACGATAATCTTGCGGATCTCCATCCGGATACTGTCGATAAAACCGCTCTCCTTTTGGACCTTGGCGTTGATGGCCGGTATGCCCGTATCACTCATACGTCCCTCCTTCTTTTGACGAATATGATCCATCACAGAAAAAAATAATTTTAAAATAATTCCGAAAACGTGTCAATCCCTGAGGCGGTTTCAAACCACGGTTGCGTGACTCTCTCGGCTTATGGTTGGATAGATCGCGGCGGATTCCGGCCGGTTTAACGGCCGAAAAACACATCAATCCGCGACACTTTTTTGTCCCGCACATGCTGGGCGTACGGGGCCGGGATGGTATCGGATTCGATGATGACGGGCTTTTTTCGCCCGGGATAGGTCAGGATCTGTTTCTCGACGCGAAGCCCCCGAAAGGTATCCTTTCGTGCCGGATTGTGATAAACGACCAAAGTCGATCCCAAGAACATAAACGCATAGGTATGGCGCGGCAGACGCAGGCCCCGGCCGCTGCCGGCAGGGTTCCCTCCGCCCACCTGCTTCGGTTCGGTCGAAAAAAGCCAGCCGGCCAAGGCGGGCCGCAAGGCCAGGGTCAATTTCTGCCCGGCATTCCATTGAAACGGGTTGGTCCCGGCATTCATCCAGAGCCAGATGCTCAAGACCTCAGCGGTGCTGCCCGACAGTCGCGCGACAAAACCGCGGCCGTGCAGGGCCGGATCGGCATGCGCGCTGCTCACGATGAACGAAGAGTTTTCCAGCAGACTGCGCCCGTACCGGTCCGGGTCTTGGAAAGGCACCAGGATTTCCGGGAGCATTTCAAAAAATTCGTCATACAGACCGCAACGCAATAATTCAAGCAGGTACTTATATTCCATATGCAGCCAGATCGACTCGTTCTCCAGCCAGCCCCGCGGGAAGATACGGGTCCGCCCGATCTGATAAGTCTCCTGCGAGAGATCCGCATTCACTTTATACATCTTCAATTTGCGGTCGAACAGAGGGCTCTTTTTCAAAGACCGGACTAATGTCCGGGCCTGCTCCGGATCCGTGGTCACGCGCAAGGCGTGCACATTCCCTTCGAGAAAAAGCGGCAGCCGGTGCAGTTGAAAAGATTTGGGACGGATCACTTCGCCCTCATTCACCGGATAGGTATCGTATTTCTTGACTTCATGGTAAAAATACGAACCCAGCAAGCCATCCTTTGTCTTGGCCTTCCTCATGGCCTCGTCAGTGCGATCCAAGACGAGCCGCAGAAAGATCCGGATATCGTGGGCAGAAAGGTCCAGTTCCTCGCCGGCGATGCCCCGACGAATCCGGCTGCGATAGTGCTCCTTATAATCATTGGCCTTTTGCCAGGTGGCCAAGGGGTCTTTTTCGCGCCGGAGGACGCCCACCAGTTCACGGATAAAATCCGCAAGTTCCTCAAAGAAAGGCAGCTGCTCATCATCCGCGAGCTCCAAGGCCCGCATGGCCCAAAGCAAAAACAGGCAATGGCGCTTCAGCTCAATGGTCTCGTTCAGGGACGAGCCCAGCAACCCCGGCAGCCCGTTGAGGGCGTCATACCAGTTCGGCTTATCGGCCTCCATCTCGATCCCGATACCCGACGGATCAAAACTCGCGGCCTTATTCACGATCAGGCACAACAGTTTGGCCAGCAAATGGGTGTGGTAGATTCCGCCCGCCCCGGAACGCGTGCGCAGGCGATGCCCGTTGGCGGCGGCGGTCGCCGCCTCGTCTTTCCCGACAGAATGGAATTGACGCACCCCCTCTTCGGTCAGGACGTAACGCTGGTCGCGGGGCACAACGAAATATTCGCTGTGGTAAAAATGAAAACTCTTTTCTTCGATCAGCAAACGGCGCAAGGATTCGGGGTAAAGCCCCAAAAAACTCTCGATCAAATCCAGGCAATAGGTCCAGTGGTCGATCCAAAACCCGTCCCCGTGTTGGGCCACGAGCTGCTTATGACTCGCGGCCATGACCTGCGCGAAGACCCGCCGGAGCGATTTCTTGAGGGAGATATTTTCCTTGGCCAGGAAGGTCAAAAGCTCTCCCGGCTGAAAACCCTTTTTCAGCTTTTTCCTGAATTCGGGCGAATCTTTTTTCAGGCAGCTTTTTACGATCTTTTGGATATCCGATTGCCGGCGGACAACGAACGACGTCCCGTTGACCACCAGGGGATTGAAACCGTCGGCCTGGATCAGATTCATAAAATCAACGATATGATTCTCCCGGACGCAAGGATTGAACCAGACGTCCTGGCGCCGGTTCTGATTGACATCGCGGTAATTGCCGTTGCCCTGGGAAAACGGCGTCGGTGCCAATAAGAAGAAATTGTAATCCCTTTCCAGATCGCCGTGCTTGCGGCTGTAAACGTTGAAGACGGCCTCACCCTCTCCGGTCGGGAGGGTGATCGGCAATCCCCCTCGCAGCACATTGTCAAGGAAGGTCTGACTGCAGTACTGGTCAAAGACGGGCGAAGAACTTGCGGTCAAGGCATTGGCCTTGATCGAATCGACCAGTTCTTGATTCTGCCGTCTCTTTTGCCGGATAAAGCTCAAAGACGAAGCCTGCCGGACAATCCCGGACAGGGCCCGCTCGCTTGCCGCGTAGCCCACCAGAGAGATCAACTCGCTGTCTTTCTTGGGACCCAGACGGCAGGCATGATAGGTCATGGCGGCCGGCGTGCGGTTGGTGGTCTGCTGGACCTTGGGGACCTCAAATTTGCCGCTTTTCAAAAAGGCCTCCGGGGCGCGCAGATCCGAGGATGTCCCGAAAACGCACTGGCGTTCGACGATGATCTCGGACAGGGTTGCCGGTCGGCGGCCGGCGACATAACTGAAATAAAAATGGCCTTCCTGGATATGATTCATTTCTGGGGTATCGTTGACCTCAACATTCAGCTGGTAAAAAGGCGTTTTCTTATTCACCCCGCGAACCCGGACCCAGGCCTCGACCGTGCGGGACATGTGTTTGGCGACCCAATCCGAAAGGCCGTACGGAAGGATGATCGGCAGGCCGTCGACCATCTCGATGGACATGGTCTTGCGCCCGATATTGATAAGCTGAACATGACGGACCAGGGCCGGAAACGAGGCCTCCGGGACCGTAAAATAATTGACCCGCACCGCTAGGCCCAAGGCCGGGTTGATATCCTCGATCGTCAAATCGTGGGAGGTCATATGCATGCTCTGGCGGGTGCGGAAAGGCTGACAGAGGAAATTGTTCTGAAACGGTTCCCAAAAAACCTGTTTCGACCCGGTGCGGATTTTAAGAAAAGTCCGGAAGCCCTGCAGCGAGGTAAATTGATAGGCCTTGTTGGCCGGATAAAATTCCAGGATGGCCTTGTCCTTGCTCTCGATCCCGAAACTGGCAATGCATTGACCGCGGTTGACGGTAAAGACCCACATCGGGATCCCCCACAGGCCGGCAATCCCCGGGAAAAAATTACTGAACGTTTTCTGATGGTTATAATCCTCGATGGTAAACCCGCCCCGTTGATCTAAGTGATAGACCTGGGCCGGGGGATGAGCCGACGCCTTTGACTTCATAAAATTCCTTTCCGTTGAATCAAAACAAAAAGCCCAACATGATCAATGCGGATCTTTCATCTCCCGAAAAAGATTGTAAAACCCGGTCAGTTTGGCCCATAAAATAAATTCGGAATCGTCCCGGTCGCTGAAACGGATCCGGTTGATCTCGTAAACGTCCCGGTTGAAACGATCCGTGCCGCGGTTGGTCGTGAAGGCCCCGAGGTAACCCGCGGCCTTGATCTTGGCCTTAACCCGGTCCGTAAACCCTCCCACGGGATATGCGTAAAAATCGATCCGTTGGGCCAGTTCGGCCTCGAGGAGTCGTTTGCTGTCAAAGATTTCGGTCTCCTGTTCGCGTTCCGTGATCTCGGGCAAATAACGTTGCTCCAGCCCATGGCTGCCGATGATCATCCCCTCCCGCTGCAAGGCCTTGATCTGAGGCCAATCCATGAACGCGAATTCTTCGACCCGTCCGAATTTAAACGGCGAGACGAAAAAGGCCGCCGGGATACGATGCTTGCGCAGGACCGGCAGGGCATGATCGATATTATCCTGATACCCGTCGTCGAATGTCACGGCCACCGTCTTGAACGGGAACCGGCGTCCGGATGACAAGCCCGCGACCAATTGATCCAGGCCGATTACATTATAATCCCCTTTACGCAAAAAAGACATATGCATCTCAAAACGCTCGGGGCTGACGGAGTCTGCGCGCCGGGATGCCGACGGGAGGACATGGTGATACATCATGACCGGCACGATATAATTCGCCCGCAGCCAGTAGCCTCCGGCCCCGACCAAAAGGGCCAACAGGCACATCAGAAAAAGAAATCGTCTCAGGGCTCGCATCACGTTCATCCGTCCTCACATTTGGCTCAAGGCCTGTTTAACCAATTGACTCACCTGTTTGTTGTCGGCCTTACCTTGGGCCTTGGCCAAAACCGCCTGCATGACCTTGCCCATATCCTTAAGGCTCTGGGCCCCGGTCTCGGTCACGGCCGCCTGAATAAGCCCCTGAACCTCTTCGGGCGGCATAAGCTGGGGTAAATATTGCTGAAGCACCTCCTGCTCCCCGCGCTCCTTGGCCGCCAGATCAGCGCGCCCTCCCTTCTCATACTGCTCGATCGAATCCTGCCGCTGTTTGACCTGCTTTTTGATGACGCCGATAACGGCCTCATCCGACAAGGCGTCCTCTTTTTTGTCAATCATCACGTTCTTCAACTGGGCCCGCAGGAAGGAAAGGACGCCGGCCTTGAGCGTATCCTTTTGCTTCATGGCACTGATATAATCTTTATTTATTTTGTCTTGCAGCATGGGACTTCCTTTCATCTTCGATCTCGATCACTTTGCGCCGCGAGGTCAAACCCCGCACAATCCGTATCCGGCTCCGGCGGACATGGAAATACTCGGCGAGACAGTTCACCAAGGCCTTGTTGGCCCTCCCGTCAACGGCCGGGGCCGTCAAACGAACTTTGAGAAGACCGGCCTCTTCCCGAATCGTATTCTGGCGGGCATTGGGGATAACATGCACAGACAGCTGGCGGATATTGGATAACGCCATGGCTGGAGTCAGACATATCGGGACATCTGCTTAACCAATTCTTCGTAAGCGAACGGTTTGCCCAGGGCCGGGTAATCCTGCCCGGCGACCTTGACGCTGGAGGTCTTGCCTTGGTCTTCCTTGGAGACAATACCGGAAAAAAAGATGACCGGCCTGTCCATCCCCTGGGGGTCATTCTTCAGGCGCTGGATAACCTCAGGGCCGTCGATGTCGGGCAGGACGATATCCACCAAAAGCAGATCCGGCGCGAATTGCCGGACCTTCTGAATGGCCTCCCGCCCGGTGGCAGAGGTTATGACCGTATAGCCATCCGCTGTCAAACGCCGGTTAAGCGATTCCAGGATATCTTCTTCATCATCGACGATAAAAATCTTTTTTCCCGGCATAAGTCCCTCCTTGTTGAGGTTCCTCAGCAAACCAAAAGGCCTTAAGTTAAAGCAGGCCTTAAATTAAGCCAGGCCTGCAAGGCAGGCCTACAGACGGCTTAGTTTCACGGCAATCTCTTCGACCTCGCGGAGCATCACCTGACGATCGTCGTCCGTGCTGGCATCGACAAAAGCAAAATATTTGTGCCCCACGACCTTTAGGCCGCAAAATTGGAACACGATATGATCGAGGATATTGTTCATGCTGCGGTAAAGCCCGAGATCCTCGTAAACCTGACGCGGGGCCGCCAGGGTATTGATCGTGTAAACCTTTTTGTCCGTCAATAACGGTTCCACCCCTTTGGCCGTCGGTTTATAGGCAAAACCCGTGCTGAAAACACGGTCCAGGTATCCCCTCAGATTGGCCGTGAATCCGCCCCACCAGATGGGGCAGATCATGATCAGGATATCGGCCCAGCGGATATGATCATGCTCGACTTTTATATCCTCAGGCACGATGCCCTGCTCAAAGCCCTGCATGTCAGCCCAGGTCAGCACCGGGTCAAAATTCAAGGCGTAAAGATCGCGGATACGGATCTCCTGCCCGTTTTGCTCCAAGTGCTTTACCAAGACATCCAGGATCGCGTGGTTAAAACTCCCTGGATGCGGATGGCTGTATAAAATCAAATGTTTCATTGCGAATGTTCCTCTTTCGCCAGGCCGCGCAAGGACAACCCAACACCAGCGGCTGCCCCCGTTCAACGACCTAGGGCAGGATCAGATCCATCTGGTTCTTTTTGATCCATTGCTGGCGCTGGCGGAAATCCGGCAGGGTCTTGGCGACCTTATTCCAAAAACGTTTGGAATGATTGCCGTGAACAAGATGGGACAATTCATGCACCACCACATAATCGATCACGTTCATCGGCATCATGACCAACTGCCAGTTCAAATGCACCGCGCGTTTGGCAGTATGACAACTCCCCCAAATGGACTTCTGGCTGCGAATACAAATCGTGCTAAGATCCAATTTCATTTGACGGGCAAAGAACAAGACCCGGCTGCCCAGAATCTCTTTGGCCTGCTGCCGGTACCACGAAACCAATTTATTTTTGATCAACCGCTGCGGTGACCCGGTTCGGTCAGAACCCGGGATCACCATGGACCAGCCCTGACCGTCAAAATGAATGCGCGCCCGCCGGATGGGCTGCGTTTGGACCTGAAGCGGATATTTCTTTCCCAAAAACAAAAAAAGGCTGCCGGTTTCATAACGTTTCGTCTCAAGAATCGATTGCCGGCGTCCGGCCCACTCGATCTGCCGCGCAATCCAGGCCGCCTTTTGGATGACAAAATCATTGATCGTTTTATCCCGCAGCCGGGCCGGCGCCGCGACTTCGACCTGCCCCCTCTCTGAGATCGTGATCTGCAAACTTCGACGCCGCGGGGAGCGCTTAAGCAGATAATCCACCCGGCCGCGTCCGGTCCAAACGGTCTTCGTTGAAGGTGGGATCTTTTCGAATCTCATCCGCGCATCCGGCCGCCGCCAGTTACCCCGGCGATGGCATCTTCCCCCCGCCTCAAAAGCCCCTGCGCCTGCAGCCATTAATACAATGTTTGTCAAATATGTTAAAATGTGACCGTTCCGATTTGATTGGCCTTAAGGTAGTCCACAAGGCAACAAAACCCGAAAACAAAAAGGGATTAATAAGGCATTTATATGTGAAAGTCAAACGGCACGGCGGGAAACACCCTTTTTAGGGAACAAACGTCACGTCAATATTGACTTGCGGATTCTCTTGGGGCAGGGCCATCGCCTGGCTGCATATCTCCCCGTCCTTGACAAGATAACCATGATTGCCCAGCATCGTCTCGACCCGATCGACCTCTTTTTGATCAGCTATCCGTTGCTGAACCATGTCCAGTTTAAGGCTGTGAATCTGCAACTTGATCTTTCTGATCTCTTTTTTCTTACCGCGGATCAAGGCCCGGGCCTCTTTCAGCGACCGCACCTGCGGGACCTCAACCGGGATCTCCGCCCGGCCCACCCGCAAGGAATCCATCTGCTCACGGATGAATTTGTTTTCTTCCTTGAGCCGCTCGATGACCTGACGCAATCCGGTGACTTCATCCTGAAGTTGAATACGCTTCAGCAACTGTTGATTTTCCGCGCGGTATTTCTCGACCAACTCGCGGGTTTCTTCCAACTGGTCCTTAAACATGCCCGAGCGGTACTCATGAACCCGTGTCAGCCCCGCCTGGTATTCCAACAACTGATCCATCAACCGTGCCGAAAGAGTCATATTTTTATAATTAAACCACGTTTGGTGCAGCAGCCAGATCAGCAATCCGGAAAGGACACCTAAAAAGATCAAACCGATCAGGGAAAAATGCTTGGAAGAACGTGCAGGCACAGGATAACTCCTTTTTAAAAGATATGTGTCTCTTTATCACAGATGAAAATGATTGAAAATATTATACATAAGGTGATTAGCCAAGACAAGGGAAAATCTTCTCAATCCGAAGCATTGAGAGAAAACGGATATTTCTTATTCCCTGGAAAACTAAAAACGAAAATTTTGGGTTAAGCTGAATATAAAATAGTCAATCCTGAAAAAGCCTATTTTTAGGTTTTCAGAATTATAGTTCTTTG
>CAZBSU010000045.1:0-10999 GCA_964494745.1 uncultured Planctomycetales bacterium
GATATTTACAGCCTGCGCAAAAAGGATTTTTTGGAGCTGGATTTGTTCAAGGATAAAAAGGCCGAGCATTTATGGCAGGCCATTCAGGCGAGCAAAACCAGGCCCTTGTCCAGGCTCCTTTTTGGCCTGGGGATCTTGAATGTCGGCGAGAAGGCGGCTGCGGTCTTGGCCCGTCATTTTCAAACCATGAATGACCTTCAGAAGGCGTCGGCGGAAGAGCTCCAGCAGATCGAAGAGGTCGGGCCGGTCATGGCCGAGGCGATTATTCGTTTTTTTAAACAGTCGGCCACGGCAAGGCTGCTCGCCAAAATGAAAAAGGCGCAGGTCAATATGTTGGAACCCGTGGCGGTGACCCAAGGCCGGCTGGCAGGCAAAAAATTCGTGTTTACCGGAGAGCTCCCTTTTTTAACCCGCCGCCAGGCCGGGGCGCTGGTCCAGCGTTTGGGAGGCGAGATTCAGGATACGGTCAGCCGCCAGGTGGATTATGTCGTTTCCGGCCTTCATCCCGGTTCCAAATACCGTAAGGCCAAAGATATGGGAATCAAGATTTTGAATCCCGAGGAATTTCAGGAGATGGTCCATGAATAGATCCTTTTTGTGTGTCCCGGTGTCAAAAAGAGTATGTTGGGGATTGGTTTTGATCGTTTTGGGCACGGCCACGCTCGGCTGCGAACCGTTGCGGAAAAAATTTGTCCGTAAAAAAAAGAAGGAACGAATCCGTGAAGTCATCCCGGTGCTGGAACCGGTGGAATATCCCCGCCAGGAATATTCCGCTGATAGCCTTTATCGCCAGCATTATTCTTTGTGGAAGGTCTGGTTTAAGGATTTGATGGTGGCGATGGCCGAGGGTGATAGCGATAAGCGCATTCGCCATATCCTGGGAGAATTGACCCTTCAGCTGAGGCATTTGCAACCCCTGGTCGATGAGAGCAAGAGGCTTGCATTGGACGCCTTGATGGAGGAGCTCGGGAAGATCGGCCAGGCCTATGAGAAACCGGCGGCCTTACGCAATGACCTGATTTTGCGCAATAAGGCCCGCGCCCTTGATCGGACATTCCGGGAGGGATTTGCTTACAGCAAGATGAAAGAATCATTGTCGCCGGCCGTTGACGCGGAATGATGTCCTTATAGACAAAGGAGGGGATCCGTCCATGGATGACCTGATCGATCAGTTCATCAATTTTCTTTCTGTCGAACGCGGATTGGCCGCGAACACCCTCTTGGCCTATCGGCGGGATCTGGACGGTTACTTTGACTATTTGAACCGCAGTGGGCTGTCTTCATGCCGGACCGTTGAACGCCAGCATATCACCGAGTATATTTTTAGCCAGAAGAAGCGCGGTTTGTCGACGAATACCATCTGCCGGAGCCTGGCGGCGATCCGGATGTTCCATCGTTTTTTGGTTCGAGAAAATTTGGTTCGCGAAGACCCGACCAATCTGGTCGATACCCCCAAACTCTGGAAACGCGTGCCGGATGTCCTTTCCCAAAAGGAGATCGAGTCGATTATTGCCGCGGCCAAAGGCTCCGGCAAACAGCAGATTCGGGATCATGCCATCTTGGAATTATTTTATGCTAGCGGCATGAGGGTCTCGGAACTCGTGGCGCTGAAGTTCGAAAACGTCAATCTGGAAGTCGGTTATGTCCGCTGTATCGGCAAGGGACAAAAGGAACGGATTATCCCGATCGGCCGGTCGGCCCGGGAAGCGATTCAACGGTATTGCGATACCGTGCGGGCCCGGCAGCCCAAGGCCCGAATGAGCCCGTATCTTTTTTTGAGCCGACTGGGCAAAAATTTGAGCCGGCAGAGCATCTGGAAGATCATCAAACATTACGCCCGCAAGGCCCGGATCAAAAAGGTCATCAAACCGCATACGTTGCGTCATTCGTTCGCCACTCATCTCCTGGAACACGGGGCTGATCTGCGTTCGGTTCAGGAGATGCTGGGGCATGCGGATATATCGACGACGCAGATCTATACGCATGTCGACCGCGAAAGGCTGCGTTCGATTCATAAACGGTTTCACCCCCGGGGATAAACATGAAGATAAATTTGGCCCGTTTGAACCGTCCGCTTCAAAAGGCCGTCCGTTCCTGTCGCCGGGCTGCCGATTCCCGTCATATCTCGGCCTTTTTGGTGGGAGGACTGGTGCGTGATCTGATATTAAGACGGCCGAATGATGACCTTGATTTTGTCCTGGAAGGTGACGTGCCGGCAGTGGCCCGCCAGATGGCCCGTGACTTGGGGGGGCGGGCAACGGTCTATCCCCAATTTTTGACGGCGACCGTTTCGTGGCCGGGTGGCGTGACGTTGGATCTGGCTACCACCCGACAAGAACATTATCCCCAGCCCGGGGTGCTTCCCGACGTGGCGGGGGGGGATCTTCACGATGATCTTTACCGCCGCGATTTCACCATCAATGCGATGGCCGTCTCGTTGAGCCGTTCCGGGACGGGGGAACTTGTGGATTATTACAACGGCCGGGTGGACCTGCGCGAAAAAAAGATCCGCGTTCTTCATGAAGACAGTTTTCATGACGATCCGACCCGTATCTTTCGTGCCGTCCGTTTTGAACAGCGTTTTGGGTTTTCTCTGGGGACCAAAACCGCCCGGGCCCTGAACCGGGCCTTGAAGGAAAAGGCCCTGGGCTGGATAAGCCCCGACCGCTATTTTCAAGAATTGAAAAAGATTCTTAGAGAACGCCATCCGGTCCGGGCCCTGAGGCGTTTGTCGCGATTAGGCGTGCTCCAACAATACGATCTGGACCTGGGTGCGGATTTCCGCAGGCTGCAGCGTCTGGAGGATCGCGTTCACAAGCTCCGAGAGAATCCTTTGTTCCGGGATAGTGATCTGGCCTGGATTTATTTTATGGCCTTGACGGAAACGAAAAAAAGGAAGGCGATCGAGGACTTGGCTCAAACGTTTCCTTTGACCCGGCGACAGAAGAAAAGCCTTGTCCATATGCGTCTGGCCGGGAAAACGGTCGAGCACTTATCCCGAAAGGAACTCAGCCCGAGCAAGGTTTATGGGCTGTTGCGCGATCTGCCTTTGGACGTTATCGCGTATTGGCGGGCCCGCTATCCTTCTTTGCGTCTGGCCCAAAGGATTGACCGTTATTACCAGAGGGACCGGCTCGTGTGCTTGCAGGTGAACGGCCGAGATCTCAAAAAGATGAAAGATATGGATGGCCGCACGATCGGTCGGATTTTGGACGAACTGATTTTGCGTAAGATTGACGAGAATCTGTGCTCCCGTCAGGAAGAATGGGCGGCGGTCCGCCAAATCGTTCACCGCCAGCCAACGAGTTTGAGACGGGAAGGGGCCCAGGGAGTGAAAAGGGAGGCATGATATGGGGCGGATGGATAAGATAAATCAGCTGATCAAACGCGAGGTCAGCCTGATCATTCAACAGGAATTTCAGGACCCGCGATTGATGTATATGACCGTTTTGCGCGTCGAGGTCAGCCGGGATCTGCAGCACGCGGACATTTATTACAGTGTTTTGGGAGATGCTAACCAGATCGAGGCGATTTCCAAGACCTTAAGCAAACTCGTGGGACATATTCGCAAGCTTGTCGGCCGGCGGATTCGTTTGCGCTATACACCCCAGATTCACTTTATCTATGACCAATCGGTCGCTGCCAGTGCGCGGATGGAGGAGACCTTTCGCGAGATCAATGAACATAAGGAGGAGGCGTCCGATTCGGCCGACACCCATCAGGCGGAGGAAGCATGAGACAGCATACCTACAAACAGCTCATTCAGGCCTTTGAAAAGAATCAGCATTTTCTTATCACCACTCATGTTAATCCTGATCCCGATGCCCTGTGTTCGCAACTGGCCTTGGGCGCTTATCTGCGCTCCCGCGGGAAACGCGTCACCTTGATCCATGACCAAAGCATCCCGCAGCGGTTTCGTTTTTTTCCGGGCGCCGGGATGATCCGCTCTTATCGGGGGCGTCCGCGGGCCCGGTTTGATGCCGCGGTCATTGTTGACTGCGGGGATCTGGATCGGATCGGATTGGTCCGGAAATGGATCCAGGACAGGCACACGGTCATCAATATTGATCACCACATCACCAATCATCTTTTCGGGGACATCAATTACGTCCAACCCCGCGCGTCTTCCACCGCGGAGATGATCTATGGCATTTTGGCCAGGCAGCGTTTCGGGTTTGACCGGGATGTTGCCATGTTGCTCTATATCGGGATCTTGACGGATACCGGCTCCTTTCGTTATGACAACACGACGGCGTATACCCATCGCGTGGTCAGTCGCCTGATGTCTCACGGCTTTTCTGTGAGCGAACTGTATAGCCGCCTTTATGAGAGCATCCCCTTGAAGGATTTGGCAATATTTACGGATGTCGTCAATAGCTTTGAGCCGATGTGCCGGGGGCGCCTTATTTATTTGGCCCTGCCGAAGAAGACAGTCCGGGCGTTTTCCAAGGAATTCGATCTGCGGGATAAAATTTTTCGGTATCTGCGAGCGATCAAGGGGGTCGAGGTCATTGTTATCCTCACCGAAATCGGGAGAGGGAAGACACGCGTCAACCTCCGCTCCCAGGGGACATTCGACGTGGCCCCGATCGCCTTTCGTTTTAACGGAGGGGGGCATCAGCGCGCCAGCGGTTGCCTGGTGGATCGGCCGCTGAACGAAACCCGCAGATTGGTCTTGAAAGAAATAAAGAAAATCCTCTGAGAAGGGTGAAAAGGAAGGGTTATGTTATGGTCTCGTTTCAGAAGCAAAATACAGGATGGGAAGGTATCCTGGTCGTTGATAAACCGCGGGGGATGACGTCCCATGATGTGGTCGCCGTTGTCAGGCGGCGTTTTCACATGCGGCGTGTCGGTCACGCCGGGACCTTGGACCCGCTGGCCACCGGCGTGCTGGTGGTCCTGGTGGGCAAGGCCACGAAACTCTTTCATGAATTCGAGGGTTTTGACAAGGCCTATAACGCCACGTTATTGCTGGGACGTAAGACCACCAGCGCCGATATCGAAGGGAAGGTGGTCGCCGAGGCGGATTTTGATCATGTCTCCCGGGGTCAATTCGAAGAAGGGCTGACACATTTCCGGGGCCCGATCGAACAAACCCCCCCGATGGTCTCGGCCGTCAAGATGAACGGCCGGCGGTTGTATGAATTGGCCCGCAAGGGCGTCGATGTCAAGCGGGCGGCCCGGAAGATACGCATTGATAAACTTGAAACAACCCAATTCGATCCGCCTTATGTCCGGGTTTATCTCGAATGTTCGAAAGGGACCTATGTCCGCAAACTGGCCGAGGATATCGGAGATCGTTTAGGTTGTCTGGCCTGCATCTCGGAGATTCAGCGGACCAAGGTCGGTCCTTTCACCATCGATCAGGCTATTCCGCTGCAGGATATTCAGCCCGAGCATGTCCAGGCCTGGTCCCCCCAAGGAGTTTGATCTCGTGCAGATTTATACCGCCCGCTCCCAGATCAGAAAAAGATATCCCCGCCCGGTCGTGGCGATCGGTATTTTTGACGGTTTGCATCGAGGTCATCAGGCCGTGATCAGACGGGCCGTCAGCCGCGCGGCCAAGATCAAGGGGACCCCCGTCGTGATGACCTTTTCTCCCCACCCGGTTCATGTCTTGAATCCCCGGGCCTTTTGTCCGCTGATCATTTCTCTGCCCCATCGCCTACAATTGATTGCCGCGATGGGGGTACGGGTCTGTTGGGTCGTTGCCTTTACGCGGCGTTTCGCCCGGCTGGACCCGGAGGCCTTTATCCGTCGCTATCTGGCCGAGCCGTTGGCCCCGAAGGAGATCATTGTGGGAGAAGATTTTCGTTTTGGTCAGCAGCGTCGGGCATCTGCTGCCGTCCTGCAGGAGAGGGGGGGGATGTTTGGTTGCGAGGTCCGGCGGTTGCCAGTCGGATCCGGGATCAAAGCTATCAGCAGTTCCAGGATCCGGCGGGCGATCGCCATCGGGGATCTGCGCCGGGCGGCTTGGTTATTGGGCCGCCCGTTTTCGATCCTCGGGGAAGTGGTTCACGGAGATTCGCGCGGGAGCAGCCTGGGATATCCGACCGCCAATCTCCATCCCGAACGACAACTGCTTCCGCCTTCCGGGGTTTATATCGTCGAAGCAAAGGTCGGCAATAACCATTATCCGGCCATGGCCAATCTCGGACGACGGCCTTCTTTCAAAAAGATGGCCCGGGTCAATCTGGAAGTGCATATTTTCAATCTTCGCCGGGATCTGTACGGCCGCCGCATTCTGGTGAAATTCCTGAAAAAGATTCGTGATGAAAGAGTTTTTCGTTCCCAAGCGGAGTTGGTCCAGCAGATCCGCGCGGATGAAGAACAGGCCCGCCGTTGGTTTCGCCGTCATTCCTAAGAGCCTTACCATTTTTCTAATCCCTTTTTATTTTCTTATGCCCGCTTAGGGGACCACCAAGACTTGATGTGGCCGGGATATCAATAAGCATTTCCTTGGTCCGGCCGCGCCTTCTTTTTGCTATTTATAAAAGTCATAAAATACAGATATGTCTGTTTCCGTGGATTTAGATATTGACACCCGCCCGGGATTTAATTATACTGTTCCATGTAATGGCACAAAGTGGAGCAAAGTGGTGTCTCAGTCTTTTGTGCCCCCATTGGGCGGATTTCTTTCATAACATATTCCATTAAAATGTTTTACGGAGAATATAATCACGGGATCGATCGCAAAGGCCGGCTCATCCTACCGGCCCGCTTTCGCGAGGTCTGCAAGGAGCAAAGTATTGATAAGTTCTTTATTACGCGTGGTTTAGATAAATGTATCTTTATGTTTACGGAAGAAGAATGGCGGATTCAGGAACGAAAATTTAAGGGATTGTCTTTTACCAAACAGGAATCGCGGAAGTTTAACCGTTTGTTTTTCTCGGGAGCCGTAGAGATTTTGCCTGATAAACAGGGGCGTTTTATCATCCCAACCTATCTCAAACATTACGCTGGCATCAGTAAGGAGGCCATTGTTATCGGGGTCTCCAACCGAATCGAGATATGGGATAGCGAAATCTGGAAACAATTTTTTCGCAATTCTTCCGGGACATTTGAGCAGGTCGCGGAGAATATGATCGAATCTTAGGGAACCGCCGGTGAGACTGGATATTGAGAACCTAAAAAAAGAAATGATGGCAAACCAGCCGCATATCCCTGTCATGGCTACGGAAGTCAGTTCTTTTTTCAAACTGGCTAACGATGCCTGCATGGTCGACGGGACGCTAGGGCTGGGCGGTCATGCGGCCTTAGTGGCCAAACAGCTCGGCCCCGAAGGCTGTCTGATCGGCATTGACCGCGATAAAGAGTCCCTGGACATGGCCTGCCGCCGGCTGGCCGATTATCCCTGTCAAAAGTTTTTTATTCATGATGATTTCCGTCATATCGATACGATTTTAAGGAATTTGAATATTTCAAAGATCGACGGGATGTTGATGGACCTGGGAATCTCCAGCTTTCAATTGGCCGATTCATCGCGCGGATTCAGTTTTCAAGCCGATGGCCCGCTTGATATGCGGATCAACCAGGACAGTTTTCTCTCGGCGTACGATCTGATTAATTCCTTGTCTGAGATGGAGCTTTCGAAGATTTTGAAGAATTACGGGGAGGAACGCTGGCATCATCGCATCGCCCGTTTTCTTGTCGAACAGCGCGCCAAATCGCCGATCCAAACCACCCGTGAATTGCGCGAGGCCGTGCTGCGGGCCATGCCGCGTTCGTTTAAAAGACACAAGATTGATCCGGCCACACGGACATTTCAGGCCTTCCGTATCGCCGTGAACCGGGAGCTGGAATCCCTGGAAGTCGCCCTGTCGAAAATATCCACATTCCTGAAGCCCGGCGCTCCCCTGGTTGTGATCGCATTCCATTCTCTGGAGGATCGCATCGTAAAGCAAAGGTTGCGCGCTTTGTCTGATCGGAAGATTGTGGATTTGACCGTCAAAAAACCTTTGCGCCCGACTCCAGAGGAATGCTCTCGTAATCCGCGCTCCCGCAGCGCCCGTCTGCGGGTGGCCAGGAAGATATAGATGCGAAACGCGCAAGGCCCCTCCCGTGGGCATAATGCAGGCAGGATGCAAGTATATATCGATTCAACAAGGTCCTGAGTTTGGCCTTTAACCAAAGCGAGGTCCTATGCGGCTATCCAAATGTATTCAGGGCGTTTCTTTTCTGACATTGATCGCATTGATCTATATCCATATGCAAATGCAGGTTTATGATCTGGCCTATCAGGGACAGGAAAAGAGAAAACACATTCAGAAAATATCCGAGGCGAATGCCTTGACGGCTTATCAGATCTTGGAATTGAAATCGGTCAACCATTTGGGGCGACGTTTGCTGGCCCATGATCAGCAATTGCGTTTTCGCGATAATCGCAGTATCGTTCAGTTGGTAACAGCGGATGCCGTTTCCAGAGACGCAGAGTCTGTTGGTTTGCAACCCGCTCAGCGCGACAATCTTTTTCTTAGTTTTCTTACGCAGAAGGCCGAAGCCCAAAATCATACGGATCAGCAACGCAATCTATTTCGGATCCTGGGACAGGACCGCTAGTCCTTCGGGATGACGGTCCGCCAGTCAGATGTCGCCCTCCGGTCACCGTTAGGTTCATCAAGAAATCAAAAAATGAGAAATTCCCGTGCATTTTAGAAAATGCGCCCTGCGATTCAGTCTTGTCTTTCTGTTCCTCCTTTTTAGTCTCCTTTTTTTTGCCGTCCGCCTGACCTGTATCCAGTGTTTCCGTTCCTCCCACCTGATGGCCCTGGCCCAAAAGCAGCATCAGTACGGGTTTAAATTGGAACCGGTACGCGGCACGATCTTTGACCGTCATCTGCGTCCCCTGGCCGTTAATATCCCCGTCGAATCCCTTTACGCCAATCCCCGGCAAATGACTCAGGCCGACAAGGCCCGGGCCCTGGAGGCCCTGCCTGGCCTGATCGATATCAAAACGGCCACCTTACGTGAACGGCTCAATCGAAGGAAATTTTTTGTTTGGTTGGCAAGGAAATTGGATAAGGACCAGGCCCAGCGGATCAAGGATTTGGATATCCCGGGCTTGGGATTCCTCAAGGAAAGCAAGAGGTATTACCCGAATCACCACCTGGCCGCGCATCTCATCGGTTTTGCCGGGACGGATAACCAGGGGCTGGAAGGTTTGGAACTGCAATTTGATCCCGATTTGCGCGGGCGGGAAGGATGGTCACAGATTATCCGTGATGCCCGTCAGCGGGAGCTGTTGATCGAAAAGAATTTCGTTTCGGCTCAGAACGGATTCCATCTGGTCCTGACCATCGACGAGATGATCCAGTATATTACCGAAGAGGCCCTTGACCGGATGTTTGCGCAAAGCAAGGCCCGCGCGGCCAGCATCATTGTTATGGACCCGCGCACAGGTGAGATCCTGGCCTTGGCAAACCGGCCGACCTACCGCCTGGATGATTTTTCCGGCAGCGCCGTTGAAAACCGAACCAACCGTGCCATTGCGTATATGTATGAACCAGGATCGGTCTTCAAGATTGTCGCGGCTTCCGCCGCGTTAGAAGAAGATATCTTTACCGAAGCTGACAAGATATTTTGCGAGAACGGTTCTTATAAGGTCGGGAATCATATTTTGCATGATTATCATGCTTACGGGACATTGACCTTTCAGCAGGTTATTGAAAATTCCAGCAATATCGGAACCACCAAGATCGCCCAGAAAATGGGGCCGGCAACATTCTACAAATATGCCCGGCGATTTCGTTTCGGCATGAAGACCGGGATTGATCTGGCCGGTGAGGTCAGCGGCGTTCTTAAACCGCCGGCCCAATGGTCGAAAACAAGTATTGGGGCTGTCCCGATCGGGCATGAGGTGGCGGTTACGCCACTACAGCTGGTTGGGGCGATAGCAGCGATCGCGAATGATGGTATTTATATGCAACCGTATATGGTAAAATATATCGTCGATGACAAAAATGAGATCATTAAGCTTAACAAGCCGAAGGTTTTGGGCCGTGTGATCAGTTATGACACGGCCCGGCGCATAAAAGCCATTCTGGCCGGAGTGGTTGAACGCGGGACGGGGCGCCGGGCCCAGATCAAGGGCGTGCAGGCCGCCGGAAAAACCGGAACGGCCCAGAAGGTCGTAAACGGGACATATTCGGATTCAAGATTTTATGCCACGTTTATCGGTTTCGCCCCGGTCGAAGATCCCCGCTTGGCCATGGTGGTTGTTTTCGATGAGCCGCATCCCAATCACTTTGGAGGCACGATCGCCGCGCCGGTCTTTAAGGATATTGCCGAAGATGTTTTGAAATATCTCCAGTCCAGTGAATATGACTAAAAACGACATCTCCCTAACCTTGAAGGAACTTATCGATCCCGCTGACCAGACAGGGCTTTCCGGTCACGATTTGGATATGGAAATCCGGGGAGTCGGCACGGACTCCCGGCAGGTGGGGCCCGGTGATCTTTTTGTGGCCTTGCCCGGGCGCGTCCATCATGGAAGAGATTTTGTCGCGGACGCCCTTTCTCACGGGGCCTGTGCCGTCGTCGGCCTTGAAAAGGGGGCTGTTATGCCGGCTGAATGGCGGGGGAGGGATGTCTTGGCGGTTGCCGATCCGCGCCGGCTTCTGCTTAAAGCGCTCAAGCGGTTGTATGCCTTGCCCGCATCTCGGCCTAAGATCATGGGGGTCACCGGCACCAACGGAAAAACAACGATCACCTATCTTTTAGAGTCCATTTTCTGTCATGCCGGCCGAAGGTGCGGGGTCATCGGCACGGTCAATCAGCGCTTTGCTGATAAGGTCTTTAAGCCGACGCATACGACCCCCGGGATTGTCGATAACTACCGGATCCTTTCCGAGATGGGGGCAGCCCGGGTGGATTACGCCTTGATGGAGGTATCTTCCCATGCGCTGGATCAGCATCGCGTGGAGGGGATTGATTTTTCAGCGGCCGTTTTCACCAACCTGACCCGGGATCATCTCGATTATCATAATAATCCGGAGGACTA
>CAZBSU010000046.1:0-10836 GCA_964494745.1 uncultured Planctomycetales bacterium
ATGAATCCGCCTTTGCCCAGGGCCAGGCCGACGGCATTGATAACGTAGTAAAAGAAACCGATCCCGCAGGCAATCGCCAGCGAGGTGAATGTCTGGGCCTTGCGCCGCCCGGTCATGAGGGCAAAGGGCAGCCCGAGCAGGATGACGACGATATTGCCGAGCGGGAAGGCGAATTTTTGATGCAGGTCCACGCGCAGCCGGGTCAGCGCGCCGGTGGCCCCGCTGTTGGCGAAACGGCCGATATAGTTGCCCAATTGTTTGATGTTCATGGCATCCACATTAAGCCGTTGCCGCAAGAAATCCTTGGGGGTCTCCTTGATATCCATCAATTTTTCGGTGTAGATCTTGGTGACCGTGGGTCCGCTGACCCTTTCGCTGAAGTCCGTGATGTGGCACTGAAAGAATTTCCAGGCAATCCCGGTCCAGATGCCTTGACGGGCCACGATTTTTTTCTGGACGTTTTGTTGCTGGTCGTATTCGATAATATTAATTCCTTCCATCTCGTATTCGTTGGGATCGAAGGTGTCGATAAAATACAGCCGGTTTTTCAGCCCGTAAAAGGTCAGGTCTTCGATCTTGGCCTGTTTTTTGCGCTTGCGGTCGACTTCGAGGATCAGATTTTCGTCCTTGATCTTGCGGGTGATTTGTTCGGCCACGGGCACATAGCGTTCGTTGATCATGAAGATCAGGGCTGAGACCACCAGACCGAAGGCGACCGCGGGTTTGACAATCTGCCAGAAACCCAGGCCGCCGGCGCGCAAGGCGATAATCTCATTATGGGTGTTGAGGTTCGTGAAAACGAGCAGGACCGCGATCAGACAGGCCATGGACGAGGTCTGGACCAGAATGAAGGGCAGGTAAGACAGATAATAACGCGCCAGGACCTGCATGGAGACATTGCGGTCGAGATAATCGTCCAGGTTGCAGGCCGAATCGATCAGGACATACATCAGGCAAAAGATCAAGACAGTCAAGATAAAGGTCACGACGATCGGTTTGGTTATGTAGCGATCCAGAATCTTCACGAAGCATACTCCCGTAATGACATTCTCAATTTGATTTTTCCGCTTTTTTTCATTTCCCCTTTTTCCCTTCCTCCTTTAGGCGCGGCATAAACGGTAATTAAGCCACAGGGCTACGGCAAAGGTAAGGATGTTGGGGATCCACATCCCGACCGCCGGGGCCAAGATTTCCTCGATACTCAACGCCTCGGCCCCCAGGGTCAACAGGTAATAGGTCGCGGCGAAGACAATGGCCATGACCACGTTGGCGGCCTTGCCGCGTTTGTTGGTGACGGCGGCAATCGGGAAGCCCAGCAGGATAAAGATGAGCGGCGAGAAGGACCAGGAGATCTTGCGGTGGAACTCGGTCTCCAGACGGTTGGCATCGATCGAGTAATTCTTCTCAAGCCTTTTTTTCTCCCGCATCAATTCCTTGAGGGTCATGCTCTTGGGTTTTTTGGCGATCTTCTGTTTTTTGTCCGCCAGGTTCAGGGTCACGAACATCGTATCGAAGTTCAGTTTATAAAAATTGTTGGGATTGTTCAGGTCGGGCTCATCGGAGGTCCCGTCGATGAGTTTAAGGATCACCTGGTCTCCGCCGGGCACGCTGGTGAATTCGCCCCGTTTGGCGATGATCGTCCGGGTCGGTTTGCCGTCGGGCTGGGGGAGATAGATAATGATATTATAAATTTTGTTATCAATAATTTTATGAATAAACAGATTGTGTTTTTCGAAGCCTTTGATGAAGACGCCGGGCTCGAGCAGGGCGGTCGGGTTGGAGACCCCGAGGGTCTTGATCATTTTCCGCTGCTCATGATGGGCATAGGGAATCATTTTATCATTCAGAATAAAGGCCAGCAGGCTCAGGATGAGGCCGATCAGGATCAAGGGGCCGATGATGGTCTTGAGGTGGATGCCGCAGGCACGCAGGGCCAGAATCTCATTGTCCGCGGATAAACGGCTAAAGGCCAGGATAATGCCGATCAGACAGGCGACCGGGAGCGTGTATCCCAACAGCACGGGAATATACAAAATGAAGATTTTAGAAACGGTTGCCAGGCTGACCCCTTTATTGATGACCATGTGGGCCAGCTGGATGAGATTGCCCAGGATAAAGACACTGGTCAGGACACCCAGGGCCACGAAAAAGGGGATCACGCATTCGGACAGGATATAACGCCGCAGGATATTCATATCAGGATGTTCGGGCCCGGGGTGTGACGGCCAGGGTCAAAAGTGACACGCCGTCAGCCCCGGCCTGCTTCATGAGCGATGCCAGGGCACAGGCCGTGGCGCCGGTTGTAAGCAAATCGTCAATAATAAGAATATTCTTATTAGTCATACAAAATGATTTTTTTATTTTAAAGGCCCCATGCAGGTTTGTCCAGCGTTCTTTTGGGCTCAAACGGGCCTGATTTTTCGTAGGGCGTTGTCTTATCAGAAGATGGGGAATGACCGGTACGGCGTAATCCTGGGCGATCAGCTGGGCCAAAAGTTCAGCCTGATTGTATCCGCGCTGACGAAGGCGGGATCTATGTAACGGCACCGGGACCAGGGCATCGAATGTCCGGATGGGGACATGATAGCACCGGATGAAATGGGCGAGAATACCGGCCCAGGTATGTCGTAAGGCGGTTTTTTGACCGTACTTAAAAAGATGGATCAGATGGCGCATGGTGTCGTCGTAAATGGTCGCGGACCAGGCGCGGTCAAAACTCAGATTGTTGTTCTGGCAGGTGCGGCAGTAGATATCCTGGAAGGATGTGATCGGCCGGGCGCACTGCCGGCAAAAAGGCGGCCGGTTAAGGTGGACGCGTTGGCGGCAGGCCGGGCAGAGGGGATCAGGATTTTCGGTCTCGGGTAGAGGCTGGCGGCATAAAAGGCATATCCGGGGGTAGACCAGGTTTATCAAACCCGCCCAGATGTCTCTTATCACGGATGATATCTTAGCATGACAAGGGGATCTCGACAAGTCGTTGGATTGGTTCAGGAACGGCAAATCTTCGGCCGGGGCCCGTGTCTCACCTTTATTTAAAATTCCATGGGGATAGTCTAGATTAGGGATTTTGGATATTGGGCTGGGCGGAATCCCGGTTCGCAGGGCTGGACGTTTGACCTTTCGCCTTTGACCTGGGAATGAAGTGACTGTATAATAGCAGCGGATTGAAACCCGCATAAAAGGAGGGGGATCATGAAGTCTCACACGAAGGGTTTCCTGCTGTCCGGTGTCTTGGGTCTGATATGTTCTCTGGCTGTCGCTGTCATGGCACCCTCCCCGGCGGCGGCGTTCCTGACCGACATGCCGGTCATGGATAAGGCGGATATTGCCAAACTCACCGATGACAAGCTGATAGAAAAATATATCGACGTCATGATCGAATTGGAAGCCAGTCAAACGTTCCATGAGTCGGCGGGGTTCAATAATCCGAATGAATACAAAAAGTTCAAGGACCTGCTGCGTTTTCGCACGTATCTTTTTCTGGAGATCAAAAAGCGCGAACTCGATATCCCGCAAACAAAACCGTAATTCATTTTAAACCAAGAAAGGTCGGCCCCAGGTATGTCAGCGTCTTCATCCAGCCGTTCAGACCGGCAACATCTTTTTAACCTTTTGAAGGAGAACTCCTTTTTCCGCGAAAAGATTATCCTGTCTTCCGGGAAAGAAAGCGATTATTATCTGGACGCCCGCCGGGTGACGCTGACGTCCGACGGCGCCTATCTCAGCGCGCGCATTATTCTCGATATGCTCGCCGGGGAATCTTATGATGCCATCGGCGGTCCGACCCTCGGGGCGGATCCGATACTGGGCGCGATCGGCGTGCTCTGTCGTCAAGACGGGGCCCCTATCAATACGTTCATCGTCCGCAAGGCCCCTAAGGCGCACGGCAAACAGCAGCAGATCGAAGGCCCGCTGCTTCAGCCGGGCAGCCGGGTTATTCTGATCGATGATGTGGCCACGACCGGCAAGGCCTTCGTGGAATCGATCGATGTCCTGGCCCGGCACCGGGTCACCCCGGTCAAGGCCGTCTGCCTGGTTGACCGGGGCGAAGGCGCCCGTGAGGCCCTGGCCGCCAAGGGGTGCGAGCTAGTGGCCGTGTTTGATATTCAGGAATTTTTAAAAAGTTAATTGAGTCTATCCCAGATGCCCCTTATTCTCGCTTCGGCTTCGGCCCAAAGAAAAAATCTTTTAAAACAAACACATGTTCCGTTTCGCGTCCAGGTTAGTCATGCCCGGGAAGAGACCCGGATCCGGACGACCTGTGCCGATCTTGTCTGCCGGAATGCCCGGCGGAAGGCCGAGGATGTGGCGGCCCGGAATAAGAAAGGGATCGTCATCGCTGCCGATTCGGTCGTCTATCTCGGAGGGAAGAAGATCATCGGGAAGCCGCGCAGCCTTAAAGATGCAAAACGTATCCTGAATATCCTTTTTTCCCAACCGCACTGGGTTTATACCGGTGTGGCCATTACGGACGCGGCGACGGCCAAGACGGTCGTCGATTATGAAAAAACGAAGATTTACATGGCCCGCCTCAGCGATGCCGAGATCGACCGGTATCACGCCCGCATGCATCCCCTGGACAAGGCCGGCGGTTTCGATATCGAAGGCCGGGGCGGGATGTTTATTCGCCGGATCGAAGGGTGCTACACCAATGTGATCGGTCTTCCCATGGCCAAATTGCGGCTGATGTTAAAACAATTTGGCGTTGCGGTGATGTAAGAGTATTGTTTATGCGATGGTTGCTGACAGGGATATGGATCATTACCTTCTGCGGTTGCGTGACCGAATACAATCTGGCGACCGGCCGTCAGGAAACGCTTTTATACGGGACGGAAAAAGAGACCAAGATCGGTCAGGCCATCTCGCGCCAGCTGGAACATCATTATGATGTCGTCCCGGACCGCGATGTCAATGAACGGGTTCAGGCCATCCTGGACCGGCTGGAACCGGTGGTTGACCGTCGGGATTTGGTGTATACCATTCGGGTTTTGGATGAGGATGAGGTGAATGCGGTCAGCCTGCCGGGCGGATATATATATGTCTTTAAGGGCCTGCTGGAGAAGGTCCAGAACGATGACCAGTTGGCCGGGGTGATCGCCCATGAGATCGGGCATGTGACGGCCAAACACGCCATGAAAAGGCTGCAGGCGTCTTACGGCTATACCTTGTTGCAGATCCTGGCGATTGAATCCGGGAGTGCCGCCTTGGCTCAGGGAGTGAATGCCATGTATCTGACGGCCTTTCTGGCCCATTCCCAACAGGATGAGTTCGAGGCGGACCGGCTTGCCTTCAAATATACCCGTGACGCCGGATACAACCCGGAGGGCATGATCGATGTGCTGGAAATACTCCAAGAGGAGAATACGAAGGGAATAAGGCCGTTGAATTATTTCCGGACCCATCCCTTTCCGAATGAACGCCGCGCGGCCTTGAAGACCCAGATCCGGGGGCATATGGACTTCCGGGATTATCTTAATCTTATGGGCCGGGATGATTTTTGAAAATCAAAATGAAAGGATTATTCCATGAGAATCCATCAGACAATTGCCTGGGGAATCGTCTTATTGTTTATGGTTACAGGCGCGCGGGCCGATGATATCGCCCAGCAGAAGGCGGTGGAGCAGCCATCTGCCGTCGAAGAAGAGCCCAAACTGGTCTGTTTTAAGTCCCAGTGCTATCAGGTCGAGATTGCGGATACATGCATAACCCGCGCCAAAGGCCTGCAGTTGCGTGAATCGTTACCTGCTGACCGGGGGATGCTTTTTGTGTTTCAGTCCGTTGAGCCCCGTGCGATCTGGATGAAGGACACTCTTATTCCTCTGGATATTATCTGGTTGGATGAAGATAGGCGGGTCGTGGCTATAGAAAAAAATGTTCCACCCTGCACCCAGGAGCCCTGCGCTGTTTATCGGCCCAATGCCGCGACCCGTTTTGTGCTGGAGATCAATGCCGGTCAGGTCCAGGATTTGTCTTTAAGCCTGGGATCGCGGATGAATTTCAATTGGGAACCGGAGCCGATTCACAAGGGTTGTCAGGTTCGGGAACGGTAGACATGCAGGCTTTGGTTGAGGTAGGTCTCCGCCGCGTCGGTGATGGTTTCGGAAAGAGTGGGGTGGGGGTGAACGGTTTGCATGAGGTCCTGAGCGGTCGCGGACTTTTTCATGGCCAGGACGCCTTCGCCGATCATCTCGCTGGCTGACTCTCCGGCGATCAGCATGCCGAGTATTTTCCCGCTGTCCGGTTCGACCACAAGCTTGGTCATGCCGTCGGTTTTGTCCAATGTCCTTGCCCTCCCCGAAGCCATCCACGGAAATTTCAATATTTTGACAGGGATATTTTTTCCCCTGGCCTCGGTTTCGGTCAGGCCGCACCAAGCGATTTCGGGATCCGTGAAGACCGCAGCTGGGATCGCGGCCGGATCAAAAGCGGCCTGTTGGCCGGCGATATGACCTGCCGCGACCAGGCCCTCATGGGTGGCCTTATGGGCCAGCATGGGTTGGCCGGTGATGTCGCCGACGGCATAAATGGCTGGATCGGTTGTCAGGCGTTGTCGGTCAACCTTGACGAACCCGGCCTCATCAATCTCGATCTTGGTTTGCTCCAGCCCGAGATCTTTGGTCTCCGGCCGTCGTCCCGTTGCGACAAGAATTTTATCGAATTCCCCGTCCCATTTTTGTCCTTCCTGATTTTCAAAAGTCGCCCGGCAGGAATCCTTTTTTTCTTCAAGCGCGGTTATCTTGGTATGGGTATGCACGGCCGCCATGCGCGGCGTGAACCTTTTTTTAAGCAGGGCAACCACATCGCGGTCGGCGCCGGGAAGGATATCCGGCATCATTTCGACGAGCGTCACCCTGGTCCCGAGCGCGGCATAAAAGGTGGCGAACTCCAGGCCTATATACCCTCCGCCGATCATCAAAAGAGAGCCGGGGACCTGGTCGACGTTTAAGGCCTGATCGGAATGGATGACCCGGTCGGACCAGGGGGCAAAGGGAAGATCCATCGGCGCGGATCCGGTAGCGAGGATCGCGTGGTCGTAGGTCCATTCGGCATGTTGTCCTTCGGCGGTTGTGATGTCAACGGTATTGGAATTCAAGAATTTGGCCCGGCCCTGAATATAATGGATCTTGCGCATCCTGCAGAGCTGGCCCAGGCCGGCGGTCAATTTTGTGACCACGTCCGTCTTGAAACGGTTGATCTTTGAGGTGTCGATATGGAGATCGTCGCAGGTGATGCCGATATCCGCCGCTTCTTTCGATTGGGTGATGATCTTGGCGGCATGCAACAGGGCCTTGGCCGGGATACAGCCGCGATGCAGGCAGATCCCGCCGGGATTCATTTCGGGATCGACCAGGGTGACCTTAAGACCAAGGTCGGCGGCCCGAAAGGCCGCGGCATATCCGCCGGGACCGGCACCGATAACCAGTAATTGAGTCTTCATGAATTCACCTTTCCGATTCCCCAAGGCCGGGTTTTACACGATTATATATGATCGGAATTACAGATCAAGCAATTATTTTTTATCCGAAGATTTTGTTATCCGGTATAAAGGATTATTAAAAACATTCGGTTTGATGGTTTCCACATGCCAGTCGGAGATCAGGTTCTCCCCCACAAAAACCAGGGTGTAATTTTGCAAAAGGAAGTCTTCGAATCCGAAACCTTTAAGATGACCGTGCAGTCCCAAAAGAGGAATATACACCGGGATATGATTGTTTAATTTTTTATCGAGAGAGACCTGCAGACGGTGTTTGTCCGCCGGGCTCAGCCGCTTTGAAACCGGGATCGGCAGGGGTTGCCGGTTGGCATAATGTTTGACAAGTAGGCGGAAGGGGGAGTGGACCATAATGCAGGCGTTTGGTTCAGTTATCGTTGATATCCAGCGATAATAGCCTCCCAGAAAATCATGGTTATGGTTCAGCTGAATATAAGGGTAGGCCCAGGACAGATTGATGCCGAGGGCAATGAAGACGGCGGTTGCCACGCTCCGGTTCAGCCACGGTTTTTTGTTAAGGAAATGGCCAAGAAAATATCCTGTCAAAACGGTAAAAAACAGAAGGGATGGTAGGAAATGCCGCGGTTTGCTGAAAAGAAGGCCTGCCCCGATAAGAATCGGGATAAATATCTGAAGGCAAAAAACAATCCCCAGACGGGGCCTCTTTTTGAACAGAATCCCCAGACCGATGAGGGCGGCCAGACTCCCGGGAAGAGAGTTTATTTTGAAAAGATAAACCATCTGGTTCCTTAAATGGATCAAAGAAAATGAATGGAATGACTTCATCATCCAGGGGCCAAAATATTCATGATAATATCCCGCATCAGCCCCTGTATATATTTTATGGAACATGGGAATATAAAAAGGCAGAGTCGTAAGTACGAAAACGATAAAGAAAAGGGCCGCATCTCGGCCGATTGTCTTTTGATCGTTTCGTTCCGGGTTAAGTCCGGCGGCTTTTTGATCCCGCTCGGGTGAGAAGAAAAATGCGAATAGGACCGGGATCAGGCAGGGGAGAAAATCCTGCAGCCGTGCCGCCGCGTTGAAACCGAAACAGATCGCGCTGAGAATCAGGGGGTGAGAACCGCGGCAGCGAAGATAGCGGAAGAAGAAGAGGTATCCCGCAATCATGAAAAAAAGGCTGAGCCATTGGCTGTGTCCGTAAAGGGACATGTGCAATAACAGGGGATTCAGCAGAATAATGATGCAGCTAAAGACCGCTGTTTTTCGGTCAAAGATTTGTTGGAGGAATAGAAAAAGAAGCGAGGTGCCCAAAGAGCTGAAAAAGACATTCATGAAATTTATGGCAATAACAGGGGCATGGATGGAAAAACGCTCCGCTAACCAGATGAAACTGGCGCTGATGATCGTCGCCAAAGGGTATCCTGTGCCGTGTTGATAGATCAGTTGACCGGTGTCAAGGCTGGCCTTTGATTGAATCGCCAGGTTCAGGGCGTCGCCGTGCAGCGGCCCTTTGTACATGAGGGAAAATTTTGGGAAGAAGCTGATAATAAAAAGGAAAAGGGTGATCAGGAGTGTTTTATTCTTAATCGGCATGCCGAAGCGGTGAGAGGGGGGTATCAAAAAAGTGCCGGGAGAGAGGGTCGAACTCTCATGGCCGTAAGGCCACACGCCCCTGAAACGTGCGCGTCTACCAGTTTCGCCATCCCGGCGCATTCTTTTTATTCTACGATGAAAGTTTTAACAGTATATATATAAATTTTTCCCCTGTCAACAGCATTGCCCAAAATGGATTTGATTGTTATAATGGCTCAATTAGGTCAAGGGCTATTGACGTCATATCAAAAAGAACAGACTTTCTCGACAATCTTAGTGTCCTTGCTCTTGAATCGGAGAAAGACATGGCCTCAAATTTCACAGCCACCAACCGCAAGGCGTTCCGGGACTACTTCTTCGAAAAGAAGTGGGAATGCGGGATTGCCTTAAAAGGCGCCGAGGTTAAGTCCATTCGGGCCGGATTGGTGAATTTTAAAAACAGTTATGCCGTGGTTGACCAAGGAGAGGTATTCATCCATGATTTGCATATAAATCCCTATAAGGAGGCAAGTTATATGAATCTTGCCCCCGACCGCCGGCGTAAATTGCTGTTGCATAAAAAAGAGATCTCAAAGATCGCTTCACAAGTACAGAGCTCGGGTTTAACTTTAGTCCCGACAAGGCTTTATATCAATCAGCGTGGTCTCGTCAAGGTGGAATTGGCCTTGGGACGCGGAAAAAAGCAGTATGATAAAAGGGAGACCATTAAAAAACGCACGATTGAACGCGGCCTGAAGCGCGCCCTGCGGATCCGCAAACGATAGCCATCATTATGGCCGGGTGGTCAATTTGCAGTTTTAAGACATTTAATTTATAATATATTTTGTTCTTTTCCAACATCCTCTATACGCTAATCGTTGTTCTTTGGTCGCTCAAATATGGGGGTGACTGGTTTCGACTTGAGTGAGACATCGTATAGGTGGCATGCCGAGGAAGCCTGGTTGGCCTCGTTAATCATCCGGGCACACACAAATGGCGAATCTTTACTCGCTAAAGCCAACGAGATCGTTAACCCGATCTTCGAAGGCGAACCCGTCCTCGCTTAATTAATAAGGGAGGCCCTTTTGCCGGTCATGCCTGCGGGCCGGCGAAAGGACACTCAGCAGGCTGGTCTCGCGCGCGGCCTGCGCGCGCGGGATGAGATCTTTTAGGGCTGGCCCTGTTTGAATTTGTTTGTTGAGGCAGGCAGGGTGAGATCCAAAAACAAACTAAGCATGTAGAGGCCTATAGGATGACACCCAGGGACCGGGGTTCGATTCCCCGCACCTCCACCAAATAAAAAATAGCCAGGTAATTTTTTTATTCCCTTCGTGGGTAATAAAGAGTTGCCTGGCTGTTTTTTATAGGTCGTCTATATCGCTTCCATGGTCGAGGGTGGCTTGGTGGCGATGTTGTAGGTGACGCTGACCACGCCGGGGACTTCTTTGACGATCCGTTCCGCCAATCTCTCCAGAATCTCAAACGATAATTGGGTCGGTCGGGCCTGGCGCGCGTCAACGCTGTCCCAGCAGCGGATCTCGATCTGCTGACCGAAATCGCGCTTGTTATCGCGCATACCGGTCACACGGTCCGCGTGAAGGATGGCCATGTATTGGAAGGCCCGGACATCGGCCAATTCCTGCTCGACAATCGTGGTGGCCAGCCGCACGGTCTGGATGCGTTCGGGCGTGGCCTCGCCGATGACCCGCGCGGCCAGGGCCGGACCGGGGAAGGGCATGCGGTTATAGATCGATTCAGGCAGGCTCAGGGCCTCAGCCAGCTTACGCACCCCGTCTTTTCTTAGCTGG
>CAZBSU010000047.1:0-10553 GCA_964494745.1 uncultured Planctomycetales bacterium
AAGCATGTTAAGGCCTATCACCTTATAAAGGCAGCTCCACCGGGGAGCTGCCTTTGTTTTTGACGTTCCTATTCACACCAAAATGCCTTAAATGATCTAAAAAAACCTAAATCTTTCTTCCCAGAAGGGCATACATCTTCTTTTTATAGGCCTCGACCCCGGGCTGATTGAACGGATTCACGTCAAGAAGATATCCGGTTATAGCAACCGCTTTCTCGAAAAGATAGAACAGTTGCCCCAGAGTCGCGGCGTCAAAACGCGGGATCACGATCGTCATATTCGGCACCCCACCCTCATAATGCGCCATGGCCGTGGCTTTATACGCCTGTTTATTCACAAAGTCCAAATCCTTGCCGGCCGTACAATTGAGGTCCTCCAGATCGTCCTCATCGGACGGGATGAGAACTTCATGGCCGGAATTCTCGGCGATCAAAAACGTCTCGAACATATTCCGGTCGCCTTCCTGAAGATACTGCCCCATCGAATGCAGGTCAGCCGTAAAATGCAGAGCGGTCGGGAAAATCCCCTTGCCGTCCTTGCCTTCACTCTCGCCGAATAATTGTTTCCACCACTCATCCACGAAGGCCAGACGCTGATAAAAGGTCGACAGGACCTCGATAATCTTCCCCTTTTTATAAAGGAGATACCGGGCCGCGGCATAACGATAGGAAATATTGTTCGTCAGATCAAGCTGAGCGCATTGATCCTGGGCCGTTCGCGCGCCGCTGATCATCCCGCGCACGTCCACGCCGGCGATGGCCAACGGGACCAGGCCGGCCGCAGTCAGAATCGAAAAACGACCGCCCACATCTTTGCGGATCGAAAAAGAACGGTATTGCTCTTTCTGGACGATGCTGCGCAAGGCACCCTTATCGGGGTCGGTGATACAGATTATCCTCTTTCGGGTCTCTTCCGGCCCGTATTTATCAAGCATGAACCGCCGGATAATCCTAAAAGCCAGGGCCGGCTCGGTTGTCGTCCCGGATTTCGAGATCACGATCACCGTGATACGCTTATCTTCCAATTCCCTCATCAGGTGATACAAATAACCCGAACTGAGGTTGTTGCCGGCATAATAAAATGGCAACTTCTGTTCGGCGATCAAAAACTCGAGCGTCGCGCGGATGCCGATATAGGAACCGCCGATGCCGATGCTGACAACGCAATCCGAATGACTGCGGATCTCACGACCCAGGTCCTCGATCGCATCCAGAAAAGTATCCGGGATCTGCTGCGGGAGGTCCAGCCAGCCGGTATACGAACTGCCCTTGCCGCTTTTTTCCTTCAATTGATTGTGGGCCTTGGTGATATCCGGGAGCAAACGGTTAAGATCATCCTCGGAGACAAAATCACTCAGGTATTCCGTGTTCAGCTTAATTTCCATAAGAATCGGTCCTTTCGGTCAAAAATCATATCGCGTCTATTGTTACCCATGAGCCAGACTCCTGTCAATAATCATTTCAATTTTTATGCCCTATCGAAGAGGGGTAAATCCGTCAGGCGCGCGCAGAGATGGGGATCGGCCGGCTGATCAATCCTCCGCCGAGCAGCCTGTCCCCACGGTAAAAAACGGCTGACTGGCCCGGTGTCACGGCGGACTGCGGTTTTTGAAACATCACCCGGACCTTACCTCCGGGCAAGGGCGTGAGCGTGGCCCTCACGGCATGCGCATGATAACGGATACGCACATCCGCCCGAAAGGAACCTCCCGGGCCGAAGGGGATAAAACAGTAACATTTCTCGGCGATCAATCCCGCGGTCCTTAAACATTCCCGCGGCCCCACATGAACGGTATTTGATTTTTTATCGATCCGAAAAACATAAGCCGGATATCCCAAGGCCAGACCCAATTTATCGCGCTGGCCGATCGTATAATGAATAATGCCGAGGTGTTCGCCCACAATCCGGCCGGTATGATCTTTAAAAAAGCCCGGCTTAATCGCTTGTGGGCCGATGGCCTTCCTGATAAATGCTTTGTATCCGCCGGCCGGGATAAAACAGATATCCTGGCTCTCTTTTTGCACGACGGTCCTTGACAGCCCAAACCGCCGTGCCAAACGGCGCACATCAGGCTTAAGGCAATCTCCCAACGGGAAGACCAGCCGCGACAGGATATCGGGGCGCAGGGGATATAAAAAATAAGATTGATCCTTGTCCCGGTCGCGGGCCTTTTTCAGATCATATCGGTCTTGCTTCCGGTTATAGACCAGACGGGCGTAATGTCCCGTCGCCAAGACATCAGCCCCGGATTCTAAGGCGGCGTCCAATAAGAGGCCGAATTTAATGCCGCGGTTGCATTGCACGCAAGGATTCGGCGTACGCGCGTTCAAATATTCCCGGATAAAATCCTCAACGACTTGCCGGCGAAAATCGGCGCCAAGGTCTACAGTACGATGAGGGATCTGCAACTGGTCGGCAACCCGCCGGGCCTGGGCCAATCTCTCGCTAAAAATCCTTCGGACCCCCAGGCCCGGTAAACGCAATGTCATGGTCAGGCCGGAAACCTCCCAACCCTGCTTCTTCAATAAAGCCGCGGCAACCGAGGAATCCACGCCCCCGCTCATCGCGACCACGACCTTCTTGGCCTGTCTCTTAGTCTTGGGTAAAACCATGATGCAAATGTATTGATTCAGGGACTTTTCTCAACACTATCGTCCAGCCGGTCATGAAGCATCCTTCAGGGCGAGTTGCCCCGCGTAGCGGGGTTGTTTGAGCCGCCAATGCTTTTCCCGGGCCTGCTCACCCACATGCGAGATATCCCCGACGAGACCTTTTTACTTCCGCCTCTGTGGCCGTTTCTCTTCCGTGACTTCCTTGATCCCGGCATAAGTCACATCCAGCAGCATATCCATTTCGTTCTTGGCAATGGACAAAGGCGGCATCAGGACAATCACATCCCCGAGCGGCCTGAGCAGGACCCCGTTGCGGCGGGCCTCTTCGCAGACCCGCACGCCGACCTTTTCTTCCCAACGATAAGGCGCCTTACTCGCTTTATCCCGCACAAGTTCAATCCCGGCCATCAGTCCCTTCTGCCGGACCTGCCCGACGTGCTTCAGGGCCGAAAAGGCCTCAAGCCGCGACGCAAAATAACGCACCTTCGGCAACAACTTATCCAGGGTCTTCTCTTTTTCAAAAATTCCAATATTGGCCAGGGCCGCAGCACACCCTAAGGCATTGCCGGTATATGTATGCCCGTGAAAAAAAGTCTTTTGCGCCTTGTAAGGGAACAGAAAGCCGTCAAATATCCGCCGCGTGGTCAGGGTCGCCGCCAACGGCAGATATCCGCCGCTCAACCCTTTGGCCAGACACAAAAAATCGGGCGTGATCTTCTCATGGTTGCAGGCAAACATCCGGCCTGTCCGGCCGAAACCCGTGGCGACCTCGTCCGCGATCAGAAGGATGTTGTGCTTTTCGCATAAGGACTTGATCCGGCTCAAAACACCCCGGGGCCAGACCAGGATACCGGCCGCGGCCTGAACGATCGGCTCCACCACCAAGGCCGCGATCTCATCGGCCTTATGCGCGAATATCTTCTCCATCTCATCCAGGCATTCCTCGGTATAATTCGGATAATTTTTCCCCGGAGGGACACGGTAAAAATCAGGAAAATTGATCCGCACGGTCTTGAAGGTCAGGCGGTTAAAAACCTTATGAAAAAGACCGATCCCGCCGACGCTGACCGACCCGAGGGTGTCCCCATGATAAGCGTTCTCGAGGTGTGCGATTTTTGTTTTGCTTTTATGGCCGGTGTTCTGCCAATACTGATAAGCCATCTTCACCGCGACCTCAACCGCCGTCGACCCGTTATCCGAATAAAACACCTTCTTCAGCCCCCGCGGGGCAATCTCGATCAATTTCTTGGCCAATTCGACCGCGGCCGTATTTGATGACCCCAACAGGGTGGAATGACTGACCTCGTTCAATTGCTGCCGGATCGCCGCATCGATTTCTTCCCGGCCATGACCGTGCACATTGACCCATAAGCTCGAGATACCGTCGAGATATTTCTTGCCGTTAACATCCTCCAGATAATGACCCCGCGCCCGGCGCACGATCAGGGGGTCCTCCTTCAGCCAATCTTTCATTTGAGTGAAGGGGTGCCAGATATACTCTTTATCCCAGCCCGCCCAGCGCCTGGAATCGGGCCTGGAGAATTCCCCCATTAAGGGCCGCACATCGATCTTGAGGGAACATTGTTTTTGAATGGTCTGATTATCCAAGCAGCTCATATGCGGGACGAGGCCGAGAATCGGAATCCGGCTGATGCGGTGGATAATATCCGGGTTGGTCTGCTCGGACAAGTGATCGCCCCGCCCCGGCTTTTTGGCCTGATTGAAAAGGATACCGCGCACGCCGATGCCCTGGCCCTGCGCCTGACACACCGTCAGCAGAGTGTGGTTGATCGTGCCGAGGTCCGGCCGGGCCACCACGACAACATCCAATCCCAAATCCCGGACCAGATCGATCATCAGATAATTTTCGGTGATCGGCACCATCAACCCGCCGGCCCCCTCCACCAGGACATAATCGCAGCGGCGCTGAATCTCCTGATAAAGACTCAGCACCCGCTGACGGTCAAACCGTATCTTTTGGCGTTGAAAGGCCAGATGCGGTGAAAGCGGCTCATCGGCCCGGAAAGGATTGATCTCTTCGGGAGACTCCTTGAGATGCAAAACCTTCTTCAAATAAGCCGCATCCCGACCGCCGCATTGAACCGGCTTGATCACACCGATCCGTAAACCGCGGTTCTTTAATAAAACCCCCAGGACCTGAGTGCATACGGTCTTCCCCACACCGGTGTCCGTGGCCGTAATGAAGATCCCCTGCGGTTTTCGGCCTGAAGGACGGGCAGATTTGCGTGGCTTGGGCTCAGACACCGCCTGCTCATCTTTGTCCATAAAATAATTCAATGGATTGATGATCTCCTGATCGATGTTTTCATGCATCATGTTCTTTTACCTCTCTGTCTTTTGGGGCGATAATCGTGCCGACCTCAAAAGTGACATAAATCCGATGTCCCGCGCTAAAACGCATCCGGTAACAGGCTTCCGCTTCTTTGATCATGTCCCGCCCGACAAAAAAGTCGCGCGGGGCGGCCTGCGCGCCGATGCCTTTCAGCCAACGTAAAAGGTCGATCATATTATCGAAATAAACTCTTTCGGTTCGGCGGGTTCGCGCACGCACACGGAACCCGGCCCCGGCAACGGCCCGTTCGACCCGAGAGAAATCCGGCAGACGCCGGATGCCGATCATCCCGGTTCCCTTTCGCCGTTGTCCAAGGTCCTCGAACGTTACCAATAATTCCTTCAACGATCCGCGCGTGAAAATATTCAAATAAAAACATCCGCCGGGCCCGAGAATTCTATGGACCCGGCCAAAGGCCTGCCCCAGATCGTCCACCCATTGATAGACCAAATTGGAAAAGGCCAGATCGATACTGCCGGGATGAAAAGGCAGCCAGGCCGCATCGGCCTGGATAAAGCGCACGTCCGGATAACACCGGCCGGCATACTGGACCATGCCGGAGGCAAAATCAACCCCGGTCACGCAGGCCCCCGGCCAGCGTCGCTTCAGCTTATCGGTCAGACGTCCGGTGCCCATGCCGATGTCCAAAATGCGTCGAAAGGATCGGGACGGGATGCAGCTCATAAGTTCCTGTCCAAGCCGTTCCTGCAAACCGGCCAATTGTTCATAATGCCCGGCCGATTGAGAGAACGCCCGACGGATTCTGTTTTGATGAACGGATAAAATCATGTCATTCCTGACGAGCCGTCACGGAATTCTTAAGAAAGTCCTCAAGAATAAGATTGAATTCAAGCGGTTTGCTTAAAAACGGGAAATGCCCGCAATTTTCGAACCAGTCAAACCGGGCCGACGGCAAGTCCGCCCTGATCCGGTCATAAAGCGCCCGGGGACAGATATAATCCTGCGTGCCGGTGACGAACTGAACCGGGATCCGGATCTTGGGCAAAACATGACGCAGGTCCTGTTTTTCAAGGATGTCCAGCATGGCCAATAAGGCCTGCCTTTCCGGCAGGGCATCGGTCTTGCGAAAGGTCTGGATCCATTTAAAACGTCTGGTCGAGCGCTCCTGCGAAGTGAACAATGACCGGAAAAAGATATTCAGCATATTCGGATAGTGAGTCTCGAGCTGCCCGGCGAGTTTACGGATGCGGGCGACATCGAGCCCGGCCGGATAATTCTCGCCCCGGGCGAATTTGGGGTGGGAGCCCACGAATATCATGGATCGGACGATCTGAGGGCAAACATCATAGACCTTGAAGGCCACCAGGCCGCCCAAAGAACTGCCGATCAGGGTCACCGGTGCCAGCCCCAGGGCATTGATCACATCGATCAGGCCGTAGACCATATCCTCAAACGTGATCGTATGATACTGGGTCCGGCCATGCCCGGGCAGATCGACGGCCAGGGCCTTATAAGACGGATTGAAATATTTCACCTGTTGGCGCCAAATGCGATGATTAACGCCCCAACCATGAATAAAGACAAGCGGCTGTCCCTGCCCCTGCAGGTCGTAATACCAGTCGATGTTGGTGAATGTCTTATAAAAAGGCATATGATAAAAAGAATAAAATGTGCAACCTGTCCGGACCTTACTGATGACGCCGATCCGGGAAAGGCAGTTGCGGCTCAAACAATCCTCGCGTCTGCCTTTTTCGAAAGGCAGACGCTGCGGAACTCGCCCCAATTGCCTTTCCCGAATCGACCAACGAGACAAAAATCATAATAATCCTCATCCCCAAACACAATAATTATTTCCAAATTTGCCTTTTCACAACAGCCATCTTCTCCAGCAGATATTCCAAATCCTGTTGGGCATGCGTGGCCATGACCGTGATCCTCAGCCGGGCGGTATGCTCAGGCACGGTCGGCGGCCGAATGGCCGAAATAAGGATCCCCGCATCCAACAAATGCAGGGCGAAATCCGACGCGGTTTGCGCCTCGCCCAAGATGACCGGGATGATCGGGGTCTCGCTGGACCCCGTATCAAATCCCAATTCTCGGAGTCCCTTTAAAACAAATCTGGTATTGGCCCAAAGTCTTTCCCGGCGCTGCGGCTCCTTCTCGATAATATCCACACCCGCATAAGCGGCCGCGGCCACCGCCGGCGGCAGCGCGGTGGTGTAGATAAAACTGCGGGCCTTATGGATGAGAAACTCGGTCAGCTCGGCCGAACCGCAGCAATAGGCCCCAAAACTGCCGACCGCCTTAGAAAGGGTGCCCATCACAACCGGGATCCGCCCCTCCAGGCCGAAATGCTCGACCGCCCCTTTCCCCCCGGGCCCAAGAACCCCGGTGGCATGAGCCTCGTCCACCATGACCAGACAATCGTAACGCCGCGCCAGATCGACAATGCGATCCAGCGGGGCAAGATCGCCGTCCATGCTGAAAACCGTGTCCGTAATAATGCCTTTTTTGACCGGCCGGGGCGTTTCCGCCAGCATCTGTTCGAGGGCCTCCATATCCTTATGCGGATAACGGCGCAACCGCCCGCGGCTGAGGATGATCCCGTCGAGGATCGAGGCATGATTCAGCCGGTCCGAGAATATCATATCATGCCGGTCAAATAAGGCCGAAATAATCCCGAGATTGGCCATATAACCGCTGCTGAAAAGCAAGGCACGCTCCGTGGATTTGAAACGCGCGATTTTATGCTCCAGACGCTCATGAGCGGAAAAGCTACCGCAAATCAAACGCGACGCGCCGCTGCCAAAACCCTCAGCCTGCATGCACTGTGCCGCTGCCTGCGCGAGCCGGGGATCATTCGCCAGCCCGAGGTAATTATTGGAACAAAAATTCAGCAAGAGACGGCCGTTCACCCTGATACGCGGCCCCTGCGGCCCCTGGACCGTAACCATCCGGCGCCGCAGATGACTATTCTCAAGTCCCGTCAGTGTTTGGCTTAAAAATTCCATATTTTAATGGCCCGGCCCGTTTCTCTTCGCCCATCGTTAAACGCTATGCCTTGGTTATCATCTCCACATCCCCGGCCATACGTTTGACAATTTTGCCGTCACGTGTGCGGATCAAGAGACCTCCGTCTTCGGCCAAATCCACAGCCCGCCCCTCAATGATCCGCTTCGGTTCGACCATCCGGACAGTCTGCCCAAGGATGAGCGACAATTCTTTCCACCTACGGACGATCGGCGCTATGCCTTCCGCATGAACCGTGTCATACCAGTTTTCCAGAGAACGCAAGATATCCTGCACCAGTTCCAGCCGCGAAAAATCCCGCCTGGCCGCCTGTCGCAGGGCCACGGCCTGCTGGGCAAGGCGGCCGGGCACGGCCGAAACATTCAATCCCAGGCCGACCACCACGAATTTGACCCGGTCCATTTCAGCGCTCATCTCGGTCAGGATGCCGCCCGCCTTACGGTTTCCTATCAGAATATCATTCGGCCATTTGATGCGGGCCGTGATACCGCAGACATGGTTAACCGCCTCACAAACGGCAATGGCGCTTAAGAGCGTCAATTCCGCGATCCGCGTCGGCGGCAGTTTTGGCCGCAAAACAATCGAAAGATAAATCCCTTTGCCCTTGGGAGAAATCCAGGTCCGGCCCAAGCGGCCGCGTCCTTTGGTCTGTCCTTCAGCGCAAACCAAGGCACCTTCGGGTTCCCCCTGAACACCCAGCGCAAAGGCCTCATCCATCGTGGATGATATGGTCTGATGAAAAAACACTTTCTGGCCAAAAATCCGCGTCCCCAGCCCTGATTGGATCTCCCAGGGGAAAAGGGTGTCAGGCACGGACTCCAGGCGGTATCCCAGGTGCGGAACGGCATTGATGTCATACCCCATTTGGCGCAATTGATGGATATATTTCCAGACGCCGGCCCGGCTGATCTTGAGGTCTCGGCTCAGATCTTCCCCGGAGATATAATCAGGGCTTTTTTTTAGAAGACGGATGATGTCCTGGAACATATTTCGTAGGTCAAAGCGTTAAACGTTGTATTTATTATAGTTACTTTAGCCCGGGGCGATTTAAATGTCAACCTCTTTTGATCTACTGGTTTACAAATAAACCGCTCGCTCCTTTTGCCCTGGGCGGCCGGCTCGTCCGGGTCCGCTTATCGCTTACACGAACTGCCAATTGACAAAATCATAGGGCAATGCTATATTTACAGGAACTTTTCCGCGGCTTTTCAGCCGCATGGTCTGTTATAAACGACATCATCTGGGGCTGTAGCTCAGTTGGGAGAGCGCTTGAATGGCATTCAAGAGGTCGTGGGTTCGACCCCCATCAGCTCCACTTTTTATCTTTGGCAAACATCCTTTTCTTTGAAATCCCGGCATCAGCGTGAAACAATATCGCGGCATCTTAATCCTGGGCATCATTGAAATCCTGATCGGAGGAGTGACCCTATGCGGGGTATTCGCTTCGATCGTGCTGGGGATTAATACCAAAACACCCAATGTGCTTTTGTTCGTGGTCACGACCGCGACCATGTCCACCTTGATCGGGATCGGACTCCTCCGCCTGCGCGTGGAGGCTTACAAACTTCTTTATTTTTTTTCCTCGGTCATTCTTTTGAGCAAAATCTTGATCCTGCTCGACATCATCCGGCTGAACGGGGCCCTGGCTTCTTTCATCCCCGGATTCTGCCGGGATATCGTATCAGCGGTCTATCACGCTTTTATTCTTTACTATTTGCGTCGGCCCGGGATCAAAACGATCTTTCACTTATAATCATCCGCGCCGAAGTGGCGGAATTGGTATACGCGCTGGTCTCAAAAACCAGTGAGGGCAACCTCATGTGGGTTCGAGTCCCACCTTCGGCATTTTATCCGCATTGACTTCGCCGGTCAGGCATGCTAATTTAAAATAATGAAAATACCATCCATTTTTTCTCTGGCTATCGGTCTTTGCCTGATATCCCACGCGCCGGTCACGGCCCAAGTTCCACAGGCCGTCCAGCAAACCATTACCTTAAGCGACGGCAGTCAGATCAAAGGGAAACTGATCGCGATCGAAGACGGCTACTACCACATCAAAACCCCGCACTTAGGTATCGTCAAAGTGGAGCAGTCGCAGGTCTGCGAGATTGTTTCGGGGCCGGTCCGTCCAGCTCAATCCCTCGGACAAATGCCGACCCCGTTCGATGACCCGGTTTTGGGAGCAAAGATCCCGGGCTCGGAGATGCAGTTAAATACGTTTTATGATCAGCTTTTATCCGACCCCTCGATCAAAGCCGAGATCGAAGCCATTGTGGCCGATCCAGAGATCGAAAAACTTTTGAATAATCAGGACCTGTTGCAGGCGGCCTTCAGCATGAATCCCAAAACCATCCAAAACAATCCTAACGCCGCCCAGCTGATGCAGCATCCCAAGATACAGCGGTTGATGCAGATCATTTCCGAAAAACTCATGTCCCTCAAAGGTGCCAACATCCGGTAAATCGCCCGATTAGCTACTCTTTTGTGGATAAACTGTGTAATAAACTTCCGTAGCGGCCTCCATCATCATATCCAAAATGACCACCTCATGGGGAACAGGCTCATCTTCTCTGTGTCTTGAACAATAATCTTCGATA
>CAZBSU010000048.1:0-10492 GCA_964494745.1 uncultured Planctomycetales bacterium
GGCCTTTTTGATCACATCAGGATACTGCAAATGCGTAAAATCCAATACCACGCCGTCACCATAACACCACTCCAAAGGGAGATCCTCGATCTGCTTGGCCGGCTTGCCCTCGCTCCGGCTGCCATAATGATACGGGGCGTCCACATGCGTTCCCATGTGAACCGAGGCATGAACAATCTCCAACGCCAGCAATTCAGCATCCGGAATTTCGTCGGGTCTTACCACGCGCTCCCCATCATTGAATCGTTCATCCCCGCCCGGCTGATTCTTCATAACCACCCAATTAAAATGTTCCACGCCTTGCGAATGGGAAATGCGATCAATCTTGGCGGCGTGTGTCTCCGCCAATGTGTCGTCGATCGGCAGACTCAAATCGATCATCTTCACGATCAGGCCCCGCTCTGCTTACCGGAAACAACCTCGATGATCTGTTGCGTCGTGCTTTGTTTCGAGACCTCCTCATTGCTCAGCTTAACGCCGAGTTTCTTTTCCAAGGCGACCCGCAGATCGACCGCCTCGGTCGAATCGAGGTCATAGGCCTCGGACAATTTAGCGTTCAGATCAATCTCTTCCGGTTTGATGCTCAATGTTTCGGCGACAACCTCTTTGACCTGCTGTTCAACGGACATATGTTCCTCCTTAAATTATTCTTTTAATGATCCATAGCGTCTGGTCTGAGATCTAAATAAAAAGTCTTTCATCCCATCCAGACCTTACCCCTCACAAGTGTTTCGGCCCTTCCCACATCTTCTCAAGCGCCATAACCGCATTGATACCCCCGCGCCCGCGTGAAATAACCAAGGCCCTTTTGATCTCATGATGCCGCGCTTCATTCGGGACATAATCCAGATCACAGACCGGGTCCGGGTTTTCATAATTGATCGTCGGGCAAACCGTATCATGCATCATGCTCAGGACCGTCGTGATCACGTCCACACTGCCCTGGGCGCCTAGCAAATTGCCGAACATGGATTTCGGCGCGCTGACCGGGATCTCTTTGGCCCGCTGGCCGAAAACTTTCTTGATCGCCTTGGTCTCGCTGATATCGCCGTTGGCCGTGCCCTCTCCGTCGGCACAGATATAATCAACGCTGTCTTTCGAAAAACCGGCCTCCTGCAAGACATCCTCAATGGCCTTAGCCAAAAACGTCCCTTCCGGATCCATCTCAATGCGGTCATAGCCATCGCAATTGGTCTTGAACCCGCAAAGACGGGCATAGATGGGGGCCTTCCGGCGCCGCGCATCATCCAGGCGCTCCAGGGTCATGATCCCCGATCCTTCGGCGATCACGAATCCGTCACGCTTCTGATCAAAAGGCCGATACGCGGCATGAGGCTTGCCGTTCTTAGTGGAAAGAAAACCATAGGTGTTGCAACATAAAAGGGCGTAAGGCGATACCGGCGCCTCCATGCCTCCGGCCAAGACCAGATCCAACTTTTTGTGCTCAAGGATACGCGCGCCGTAAGCGATCGCCATCAGGGAACCGGCCCTATCTGAGATCAAGGTCTTGGAATAACCCTTGATCCCGTAAAAAATCGAGATCTGGCCCTGAGGCGCGGCCGGGAACCAGGCCGAGGCCATAAAAGGGCTGACCCCTTCACGGCCTTCCAGATAAAGATCCCTAAGTTCCGTCTCGGCAAAAAGCCATCCGCCGATCGCATTGCCCATGAAGATCCCGGTGCGCTTCAAATCAAAATCACTAAGATCGATATCCCCGTCTTTTAAAGCCAATTCCGAGGCCACCAAGGCCAGGTGGGAAAAAAAATCGATCTTTTTCAACAGACGCGGAGAAAAACTCTGGCTGTAGGCCTCAATCTCCTTGACCTGGCCGGCCAGACGGGACGGATACAATGAGGCGTCGAAACGGGTGATCGGCGTGATAAACGACTGGCCCTTGCGGATATGCCGCCAAAAATTGGCCTTACCCGTTCCGGGCGGGGCCACGACCCCCATACCGGTTATGACGATGTCTTTCATGCGTCTCCCTCCCAGCGTTTTAAAACCATCGACGAATGGATGCCAGAAAATCCCGAGCTGGTTTTGAGAATCGTATCGACTTTCTGGGCCCGGCCTATATTGGGGATATAATCCAAATCACAGGCCGGATCCGGAACTTCTTGGTTGATCGTCGGCGGTAAAAAATTGTTCTGAAAAATTTTGCAGCAGGCGACCAGTTCGACCGCATTGGCGCCGGCCAGCGGATGACCGAACATCCCCTTCAAAGAGCTGATGGGGATTTTATAAGCATAATCCCCGAAGACCTTCTTGTAGGCGCCGGTCTCGAAAACGTCATTTTGACGGGTCGACGAACCATGCGCGTTGATGTGCCCCACGCCTTCCGGCGGGATGCCCGCATCCTCCAGGGCCATATTGATGCAGTCGGCCATGGCCTCCCCTTCCGGCGGCAGATCGGTCATATGAAAGGCGTTGTTGGTGGTCCCGTAGCCGATAACCTCGGCATAAATGCGGGCCTTGCGGCGCAGGGCATGCTCGAGCTCCTCGAGGATCAGGATCCCGCAACCTTCGGAGATCACGAAACCGTTGCGTTTTGCATCAAACGGCCTGGAGGCCTTTTCGGGCATATCGTTGTGCGAGGACAAGACATTAACCACATCGAAAGCACCAAAAGTAATCGGCGTGAGCGGGGCCTCGGAGGCCCCGGTAATAACAATATCCTGCTGCCCTTCCTGGATCAGCTCGTAGGCCAGGCCGACGGAGTCGGTCCCGGCGGTGCATCCGGTCGAGATCGTGGTGCAAATGCCGTTTAGCTTATAATAAGCCGAGATCTCGCTTGACGGCGTGTTAAACATGGAGGCGTCATACAAATCCGGGCTGGCCAGGCGCGGGTCAATGGGGTCCTTGCCGTTATTGGTCACGCGCAGGAATTCTTCCTCCATATACTTGGTCCCACAGATGGCATTGGCGAGGATAACGCCAATGCGCTCTTTTTCTGCCGGAAAATCCAGGCGCGAATCCTCGATCGCCTGTTTGGTGCCGGCCAGGGCGAACTGGACATAGCGGTCCATGCGCGCGGCGGTTTCACGGCTCAAACCGAACCGCTGGGGATCGAAATCCTCCACCTGGGCCGCGATCTGCGAACGAAATTGAGAGACATCAAAGTCGGTGACTTTTTTAACCTTGGATACGCCCTGGGATATATTCTTCCAGAAAGTTTCCACATCGGTGCCGCTGGGAGCGATAACCCCCACTCCGGTGATAACTGCTCTTTTATTCATATTGTTTATCCTTTGCCAACGCCATTAAGATGAAGGCGCCAGGGACTTCTCGGCCCGGCTCACCTTGAAGACAATGTTCCCGCCGTCGGGACAAGTCACGGTATCGATCGAATCCTGATCTTTCATAAAGAAAAACTTGGCGCCGAAATTCAGCGCGAACAAGGCCGGGAACATGCAGTGATACGCCGCCCCGCAGAAACCCTCTTTGCATTTCAACCCTGCGAATTCAAACTTATCCCCAAGCTTGTACTGATACGCGCATTTGCCTTTGGCCTTGACGACCTCGGCGATCATTTTTTTCGGGTTGGGCCCCCTGTGGTTGGGATCCCTGGGGATATGCTGGACCTTGTCGCTGTCTTTTTCAAAGATCTCGGCCTTAAAAGAAAGCTTCCCTCCGTCGGGGCAGGTCACATGCAAAGAACGCTGGTTATCCATGAAGGGGAAGCGGGCCCCGAAACTCAAGGCATAGATAACCGGGAACATGGCATGGGCCAGGCCGAGACAAAAATGCTTCGGGGGATGGGTAAAATCCTCGAGGATCAGTTCATCCCCGATCTTGTACCCGTGATAACAATGGCCTTCGACCTTAGTGACGGTTAATTTTAATTTTGGGAAAGGGGTATCAACCATTTTTTTCCACCAGCTCCTTTGTGAACCGAAATAACTGTTCTTCGTTAAAAAACTGATTGTTCCGCTCTACCGTGTGGACCATCTGCACCATCCGTTCGTTCAGGGGGGCCTTTTGCCCGATGGACTTGGCCAAATTCACGAACTCGCCGTTGATATAATCGATTTCCGACGGTCGCCCGCGCTTGATGCTCTGCAGAATGGATCCGTACAAAGGCTCCTCGCTTAATTTCGTCATAATATTAGAGAAGATGTCGGCCGAAGTGTCCGCCGGCATAGAGGTCAGCTTGATAATACGCTCAACTGAGAAATCCGGGAGATCCTTAACATTAATACCGGCCTGACGGATCAGGTCCCAACCCTCGCGCCAAAGCTTCAGGCTGACCTTGCAATTATAAAGATCGCCGAATGTCTCCTGCATGCTCTTGCCCAGGACCGCTGGCAAACAGTTGTTGGCATTAAGAAAAAGTTTGAGCCATTTCATCGCCGCAATATCTTGCGTCAAGACGCAGGGGAAGGCCTTGGACAAAACGGTTTCATATGACTTCAAAAGCTCGAAATCCTGATCGCGGTCAGAACCGATAACCCAACGGCCTTCAAAATTATGCATGATCTCACCCGGCGACAAGTACGTGGCGCCGAACATAACGATGCTGCTGAACCGGCTCGCCTTAGGAAGACGCTCGGCCACGATCCGGTCCGCCGCCAGGCCGTTCTGGGTCGTAAGAACAGGACAAGCCAAGAGGCGGTCCCAGTTCTGGTCAAGAACGGACTCCAGGTCCTGAGTCTTAACGGCCAAGATGACCAGATCCGCTTCCTGATCAAGACGGTCACGGACCGGGACCTTCATGACTTTTTCTGCGCGCACCCCCTTGATACGCAACCCGGATGACGTCAGGGCGGGAATTTGGTCAGGCTTGACGATCAGGGTGACATCCACCTTCTGATCATAAAGGTAAGCCGCAATCAAGCCTCCGATAGCGCCAGCTCCGATAACCGTGATTTTCATAGCGATATTGTCCGTCAGGTTAAATCAACGTCTTTTAAAAGCCCTTCCAGGTAGGCCTTAAAAACTTCGGGGACCTCGGTACGAAAAGCCTGGGCCAAGTCCTCTTCTTCGACAAAAGAGCTGCTCCGTTGCGAAGCCAATTCCTCGGCCTTGTTGATCACAACATTTTCGGCAATATGACGGTGAAAAAAGGGCAACTTGGCAATAAGAGTTTTAAATTTTTCCCTGGTCTTTGTTTCCCATTCCATAAGATAACCTCATAATATGTTAAAAAAATTAAACTATTAAAATTTTACTATTTGAATTGGATGATATTATATCGCAACAAAAGCGCTTGTCAAAAGAAATTTTATTTAAATCAGGGATAATAGTACTTGAAAATAAAGGGAATACGCCGGAAGGCTTTCGACATACTAATATGAGGCCCGCTTTGATACGGGACAAAACGAATCGCTCAGGCTCAAGCGGGCCGACCGATACTTAAGATGAGACAACGAGGCTCACAAGTTTTTTCGGGACAACAATGAACTTCTTTATCTCTTTGCCGTTCACATACCGCTGGACATTATTATTTTTCAAAACGACTTCTTTAAGCTCCGCTTCGGGGATATTGGCCGGAAGATCCAGCTTGGCCCGGACCTTGCCGTTGATCTGAACAACGATCTGGACCACCTCTTTGCGGGTTAATGTCTCTTCATATGCAGGCCATCCGGCCTGAATGATGCTCGCCTGGCCCCGGCCCATTTTTTGCCACAGCTCTTCGCTCAGATGCGGCGTGAACGGCGCCAATAACAACACCATGGTCTTGATGGCCTCATTAAGCAGAGACTGCTTGCCTTGTTGATCCCTGACATCGTATTTATCCACGCGATTCATCAGGATCATGATCTGGCTGATCGCGGTGTTGAATTTATACCCGGAATCGAAATCCTCACTGACCTTTTTGATCGTATAATGGCGCTCGCGTTCAAGCTCTTTGTCCTCGCGGTCGAAGACATCAGTGCCGCTTTTCCCGTCGAGAGGACGGTATCTCGCCTCCACGGCGTTGTAAACCCGGGACAAAAACTTCCAGGCCCCATCGATCGCCTTCTCATTCCATTCCAGCTGGTCCTCGGGCGGGGCGGCAAAAAGGATAAACAGGCGCAGGGTATCTGCCCCGTATTTCTCGATCACGGCGTGCGGGTCGACGATATTCCCGCGGGATTTGGACATGACCTCGCCGTCCTTCAAGACCATGCCCTGCGTCAGCAGGCGATCGAAGGGCTCGTCAAAATCAATCCAGCCCAGGTCTTTCAGGAATTTGGTGAAAAAACGCGAATACAAAAGATGCAAAATCGCATGCTCAATCCCACCGATGTATTGATCGACCGGCATCCAGTAAGCTGCTTCCTTGCGGTTAAAGATCTGTTGCTTATTATGCGGCGAACAATACCGCAGATAATACCACGACGAATCGAAAAAGGTGGCCATGGTATCCGTCTCCCGCCTGGCCTGACCGCCGCATTTGGGGCATGAGACCTGGATAAATTCGGGACATTGTGCCAGCGGACTGCCGCCCTGGCCGGTGATCTTGATATCCTCAGGCAGACGGACCGGCAAGGCATCTTCGGGCACTGGCACGATACCGCATTGATCGCAATAGATCATCGGTATCGGCGTGCCCCAATAACGCTGGCGGGATATCAGCCAATCCCGCAACCGCCAATGGACCGTCAAACGGCCCATCCCTTCCGCCTCAATCCACTCGGCAATCTTCTGCTTGGCATCCTGATTCGGCAGGCCGTCAAACGACCCGGAATGGACCTGAACCCCGTCGCCCTCATAGGCCGCGGTCAAATCCTCCGCCCGGATACCGGGCTGATCCGGATTCTGAATCACGATGCGCAGCGGCAGATTATACTCTTTGGCAAAAAGATAATCGCGCTGATCGTGCGTGGGAACGGCCATGATCGCGCCCGTGCCGTATTCCATCAAAACATAATCAGCCACCCAGATCGGGATCTCTTCTTTGTTGACGGGATTAATGGCATACGCCCCCGTCCAGACCCCTTCCTTACGCTGATCCCCGGACATGCGCAGGCTCTTGCTCATATTACCGGCCCGTTTGATAAAATCACGCACCTGGCTTTCCTGAGGGCTTCCCTTGATCAGTTTCCCAACCAGGGGATGTTCCGGGGCCAGGACCACATAAGTCGCCCCGAAAATCGTGTCCGCCCGGGTCGTAAAGACGGAAAACGCTTCACCGGTTTGCTTGACCTTGAAATGGATCTCAACGCCGCAACTTTTACCGATCCAGTTTTCCTGCATGGCAATGACCCGTTCGGGCCAATGGTTCAATTTTTTTAAATCCTCAAGCAGGGCCTCGGTATACGCGGTGATCTTTAAATACCATTGCTCCAAGTCCTTCTGGACAACTTCGGTCTTGCAGCGCCAGCATCCGCCCTGGATGACCTCCTCGTTGGCCAGGGTTGTTTCGCAGCTCGGGCACCAGTTCACCGTGGACGCCTTTTTGTAGGCCAAACCCTTTTCATACATCTTAAGAAAAATCCACTGATTCCAGCGGTAATACTCGGGGTCGCACGTGGCCAATTCGCGGTCCCAGTCATAGGAGAATCCCATGGCCTTCAGTCCGGCACGCATCTCGTCGATACACGCCCGGGTCCACGCGGCCGGGTCGGTATCGTGCTTGATCGCGGCATTCTCGGCCGGCTGACCGAAGGCGTCATAACCCATCGGATGCAGGACATTGAATCCCTGGGCCATCTTGAACCGGGCAATAACGTCGGCGATCGTGTAGTTGCGGACATGGCCCATATGGATCTTTCCCGACGGATAAGGGAACATCTCCAGGCAATAAAATTTATCGCGCTGCGGATCCGGCCGGGCGTGGAAGGTTCCCTGCTCGGCCCAGAAGGCCTGCCATTTTTTTTCTAAGCCTAATATTTCTTTGGTTGAATAGGGCATTTTTGTTGGGATGTGATGATGGGGTGGAAGTCCCGATTTCGCAACACCTTGATCCGAGGCAGGATATCTGCGGATTATCCCGGGTTCACGGATTGTTTGCCGGTGAGGGTTACCTGCGGATTCTGGGCAGCGGTTTTATCAACGGACAGAGAATGGTAATTGGTCTCGGCGCGATAATAATCCACGCCCCGCTCGATATACTGTTCATCCATGCGCCCCGGAGAGAAAAATTTCCGGCAAAAATCTTTGGCAAAAGTAATGTCGAAGGCCTTGCAGCAGTAGATATCGATCGTGATAAAATTAGTCAGGGATAGCGTATGAATGACCACCGAACTCTCAATCAACGGCGCCCAGCCCGACAAGCCGGCCTTATCCGGGAATTGATCGGTGGGGGATCTGAAGATATTGGGAGGTGCCTGCTTGGTCATACCCAAGGCCTCAACCACCTCATCCAAAAACTGATAACATAAGGTCAGGTCGTCACAGACCCCGGCCCGGCAATCATAAAGATCCAACAACAACTGAAAGCCGAAGGCCTTGGCGGACGATGTGTTTTCTTTTGTCATAAATACCTGCTTGAGAATATTAAATTTTAAAAATAACTGTTTAATTTTACATCACTTTATACAACAAATACAAAGAAAATTCCAATATTTTTCATTCCTGTTAAGATTAATCGATTGTCTCCTGCGGGCATGCCCTTTTTTTAAAAGAAAACGGCCCAAATCAAGAACATAAATAAAAGCACCCCTACAACAATCATGGAAACCGGCTTAAGCCAGCCGTATTTAAGCGCGCCGAACAAGCCCCGCCCGGATTTTCGCAGACTTTCTCCGCAAAAATGACAAAACAGTTCTTCACCCTCGTAAAGGGGTTTCTTGCAGTTAGGACAAATTATTTCCTTCAAGCCTGCCTCCGTTCCCTGATTCAGGTCTCTTCTTCATGCCCCTTCCGATCCAGATGGCGGCGATGACCGACCCGGCCGTATAGATCATGCTCAGGCGTAAAAGCTGCGGGTACCCCATGAGATAATCGGCAAAACGCTGGGGGTTGGCAACAATATCCCACCCCAGTGATAAGAATAATTGGACTACAAAGATTCTCAACGGCGAGGCCAGAGCCGCGATCGCAAGATATTTCCGCAGGTTGATCTTCGTCAGCCCGAAAGCCAAATCCAAAAAACGGAACGGCACCACCGGGAAGAATCGCAGAAAAAAAATACTTAAAAAACTCGTGTCCGCGATCGTCTGGTCCACCTGCTGCATCCGGCCGCTCAGGCGGGACTCAACAAAGGAGCGCCCCAGGCAGCGACTGAGCGAAAACAAGGCGACCACATTCAACATCTCGGCGGCATAAACAAGCCCCGTGCTTAAAAAAGGGCCGTATAAGACAACCCCGACAATCTTAAAAATATCCTTCGGCCCGATCCAGATAAAAAAGGACAAGACCACATAAAGCACGACGAAGATCGTGCTTGAAAGCATAAGCGGCAGCCGTCCCAGAAAAGAGGCGATCCTTTCCTGGTCAAAAGAGACAACGCCCCCTAGCAGAAAAAAGACAACGACCAGGATAAGAAAAAAAGAGAAACGGCGTGAAGATTTCTGAAACATCCCCATCCTTTACAAAAACGCTCTCCTAATCACAGTCCTTGAAAAGATCGGTGCTCAGATACCGTTCGCCGGGACTGGGGATGATGACCACGATCATTTTATTTCGGCATTCCGGCCGCCGGGCGATCTTCAAGGCCGCGCTGACCGCCGCCCCGGAAGATATCCCGGCCATGATCCCTTCCTGGCGCATCATCTGTCGCGAACAGGCCATGGCCTCGTCGTCTTGAACCGTGATAACCTCGTCGATCAGTTCACGCTTAAGCACCGCCGGAACGAATCCGGCCCCGATCCCCTGAATCTTGTGAGATCCGGCCTTCCCACCGGAAAGGACCGCCGAGCCCGCCGGTTCCACCGCCACCGCCCGGAATCCGGGTTTGCGCTGTTGGAGGGCCTCCGCCACGCCGGTCAAAGTGCCGCCCGTCCCCACGCCAGCCACCAAAATATCCACCTGGCCCTCGGTATCTTCCCAGATTTCTTCCGCCGTAGTCTGACGATGAATAGCGGGGTTGGCCGGATTCTCAAACTGCATCGGCATATAATATTTTGCATCCCTGGCCGCCGTTTCCGCGGCCTTCTGAATGGCCCCGTTCATCCCCTGAGAACCGGGCGTCAAGACCAGACGGGCACCCAGGGCCTTCAGTAAAGCGCGGCGTTCCCGGCTCATCGTCTCGGGCATGGTCAAGACCAAGTCATACCCTTTCACCGCGCAGACAAAGGCCAGGGCAATGCCGGTATTCCCGGAAGTCGGTTCGATAATAACGTTCTTTCCCTTTTGGATGCGCCCTTCGCGTTCCGCGGTTTCGATCATATTCAGACCAATCCGGTCTTTGATCGAACCCAGCGGATTAAAATATTCCAGTTTCAGCACGATCTGGGCCTGAGAGTCCCGGGCCATCTTGTTCAAACGGACCAGGGGTGTCCGGCCGACCAGTTTCGTTATATCGGAGGCTATATTCACTTTTTTTTCGAAAGGGTTTGTTGTCGACGGCGAAGCCGGCGTTCAAAACTGCATTTTTTAAGATAAATCATCAAGATAGAGATCGCCG
>CAZBSU010000049.1:0-10477 GCA_964494745.1 uncultured Planctomycetales bacterium
AACCACTTCAATATCCTGATCGGTATCAAAATCATATTCCAGGATCGTCAAGGTGCCCTCACCGACGGTCTTGATCGTGCCGAAAGCGATCATGATATCGCCCTCGAGCTTCTCGGCCGCCATGTCATCGGCATCTTCAATGTCAATCATTTCATCCTCTATTACGATCACCTCGCTATCCATATCGTCAGCATCCTGAGCCCAAACGGGCTGAACCGCCGCGATCAGCAGGCCCCCTAAGGCGAACCCCAAGACACTCCCAAGATTGATCCGGCATCGTTTTAATCCCATGTCCCTCTCCTTTCTCGAAATGCGGCTGCGGGCTTAACCCCGCAGGCAAATGACGTTTCTTTTGAAGATTTATATTAGCAGGAAACCAGAAAAACAACAATAAAATTCATCACCTCGCCCGGGCCTGAATCAGAGCCAATTCTTCCGTCTGAAATAAGCCACCATGCTAAGGCCGATTAGAAGCATAAGCCCCAGGATAACAAAATACCCGTAACGCCAATGCAATTCCAGCATATAGCTAAAATTCATGCCGTAGATCCCGGCGATAAATGTCAAAGGGATGAAGATCGAGGCGAAAATGGTCAAGACCTTCATGATCTCGTTCATCCGGTTGCTGACGATTGTCAGATGGACGTCGTGCAATCCGGCCAAAATATCGCGCAGGGATTCGATCGTTTCAATGATCTGAACGGTATGATCGTAAAGGTCCCGCAAAAAAATCGCTGTGGACTTTTTGATCAAACCCGAACCGCCGCGCTGCATGCTGTTGATGACCTCCCGCAGGGGCCAAATTTGCTTGCGCAACAAAACGGTATTCCGCTTCCAGCGGTGAATCTCTTGAGCCATACCGGATGGGGCATCCAGCATCAAACGCGTCTCCAGTTCCTCCACCCGATCGCTGAACCACTCCAGGGCACCGAAACAATGATCGACAATCGCATCCAACAGGCAATAGGCCAGATAATCCGCCCCCATCTGACGGATACGCCCCTTACCTCCGCGCAATCGCGCCCGGATTTCGTCAAAAACATCGCCCGGTTTCTCCTGGAAAGATACCACATAATTTTTCCCCACCAACAAACTGACCTGTTCTGCCACAATCTCGTCTTCACCGGGAGGCAGATAAATCATCTTAACAACAATAAAAAGGTACTCCCCCGTGATCTTCCAACTTCGGCCTCTGGTCGGTATTGACAATATCTTCCCCGATGAGGGAATGTATGCCAAAATGACTGTCGAATTTCTCGATCAATTCCGGGTCATGCACGCCATCAACATTAATCCAGCTCACGCCAGGTTTGTCCCTTAATTCATAACAGGCCTCCATCGTCGTGGCCGTCCGTTCTTCCAGATGAGCGGCATCATAATCGAAGACCGCAATCTTGACCGGCCCGCCGTGATGATTGCCGACCGGCACAACAGTGCCGGGCGGCTGCTTTAACGTCTTAGATAAGTCCTTGATGAACTCGATCATGACAACCTCAGAATTTTTGTTCGAACTTTAGTTTAATCCCGGATTCACCCCGGGCCTGCGGGGCACTCCCGTCGGGCTGACTTTCGGAACTGTTTTGTTTAAACCCCTGTTTCGCGGTGATCGAAAGATTATCCTGAATGCGCAGGGAACCGCCGACCTTATGTTCCCGGGTGACCTTCCCGTCGGTGGCGGTGGGCCTCTGTTCCATCTCGTAAATCGCGTCTACCGAATCGGTAAGACTCTTGGTCACGCCGAATCCCTGCACGTCTTTATTATAATTGATAAAAAAATCCTTAATCCCGAATTTCTGCGCCAGGCGGCTGCCGGTCCCGGAAAAGACAAAATAATCGAGAAAGTCTTTTGCCAGGCCCACCGGTATCTTCCGGTCGAACAACGCGGTCTCGGTTCCGCCCCAGGATTTATCGGTCGCCAGCATAATCAACAGTCGCGGCTGCGGCATGGGCGGCTGAGATGTCAAAACGATCTGCGGGTCGTTCAACCTGCCGTCGAGGCGGATATTGATCTTGGTCCGCTCCACCTTGGCCCAGGCCGTTATGTTCAAAGTCGGGTCGTCCGGGTGCAGCGGGTCAAAGGTCAGCCGCCCCTTTTCCAAATGGACCAGGGCGGTGCGGGGGCCGCGCAAGGTCCCGCCGGTCCCATCAATGAAGCCGCCCAGATTGGCCTGAGCCCCGGCCGGCTTGAGCTCGGTCTGAACATCGGCCTGAATATCACGGGCGGTAAAATCATTATTTTTTACCGTATCGATCTTTAACCGGCCGCTGATCTCGATATTATCCAAAGGCCCGCGGATATAAACATCAACCTCGGATAAGGTCCCCTCATAGGCCTGCCAGGAACGGGGCAGATCAGGGACAAAAGCCCGGATCTGATCTAGACTGACCGCCCGTGCATAAATATTAACATCCAACTTCCCTCCCCGCAGCTCGCCCGAGAGAACCAACGGATCACTCAACGGAACGACCAAACGGACATTGTGCGCCTCGGCCACGATATCCCGTAGCCGCAATCCGTCCAGGCCCAATTCAAACCTTTCGATCCGCAGGACATATCCTTCAGAAAATTGAGGATAGGGGTGCAGCGGTATCTCAAGATTCCGATATGACATTCCGTGAAAAAGAGTGCCCCGCGTCTGGGAAGGGTCCGGGTCGTATCCCGGAGCCAGGCGGGAGAACACCATCCCGGTCAGCCAGGCCGAACCCGCGGGGACCAAAAGGATATAAGCGCAGGCCGCCGAAATGAAAATAAGGACGCCCAGTAAAAGGATAAAGAATTTTTTCATGGCAGACGGCTCAAACAAATAAATCCGGCGGCAAATAAGGAAAGCTTATTATCGCAAAGCAGCCAGGGCCAGGGCCTCGGAATCATAAACCGCGACCTCCTGGCTCACCTTTTCGATCTCGGCCAGACGGCGAAATTCTTCGGGCACATTGATCAACCCGATCTTATGCCCGTGTTTTTTGAACTGGCGCAGCCGTAAAAGACACAAGGCCAATGCGGCGCTGTCAACATGCCGGACTTTCTTGAGATCAACAATAATATTCTTGGAATAGGCATGATGCTTTTCGATATATCTCTCACCCCAGACCGAGTCCTCCGAGATGGTGTCCTTATCCAGGACGCCCTTGAAACGGATGATCTGGATGTCGCCGAGGTCCTCGATCATATCAACTTCATCCGGCAGGCTTCCGTTACGGCGGCGCAAAAATTTATTCAGCATGTTCTTCTCCCAGTTGTTGAAGCGCCTTGCGTATCTGTTCCCGGATAGACCGCGGCCCTCTTTTTAAGAGGGCCAAGGACCGCCGGTAGGCCTCCCGGGCTTCCGCGATACGCCCCAGACGAATATACGTGTCGGCCAAGTTTTCAAAGGTTACCGACCGGGCCGGTTCGAGGGCCAGGGCCTTTTCAAATAAAGGAAGGGCTTCGCCCGGCCGGCCCAGCCGATTCAACAGCCAGCCCTTATTATGATAAATCGTGGCATAGTCCGGCTCGACCGCGATCCCTTGATCAAGATACGTCAAGGCATCCGCCAGCATCCCCATTTCCGCCATGCATAAAGCCCGGTCATTGAAGGCCGCCCCGTCACGAGGATTGAACCTGATCGCCAAATCCAGATACCGGATCGCCTCCCGGTATTCTTCCTTCAGGATTTCCTGTTGGGCCCGGAAATACATGATCTGGGCCGTATTGTTATTTTCGCGGGCTATCCTCAGACCCTGCGCCGCCAAACGGCGGGCCTTGGTCTTGCTGCCATAGGTTATCGCGTCATCCAGCCGGCAGCGGATCGATGTTAATTCATCCATGGGATGCCCTTTCAAACCGTTCCCAGTGAAGGACCTCATCCAAACCGCGGCCTTTTTTCTGCCGGACCGCTTGACGCGGCCAGCCCAAGGCGATCAGGCTGACGAGATTGTAGCCTGACGGGACCCCGAGCATATCCCGGATGTCTTGAGCGTAATCTTTCTTGTCCCCCGCGATCCAGCAGGCCCCCAGGCCCGCGTCAGCGGCCTGAAGCAAGATATTTTGCGTGGCGGCACAACCGTCTTCAAGATAATATTTTGTTTCCTGACAAAAGACGGCAATGCAGGCCGCCGCATTTTGAACAAAACGGCCGTTGGCCGCCTTTTCGGCGATACGGCCCAGCACGTCCTTATCCGCTATCACGATAAAATCCCAGGGTTCGACGTGGCGGGCCGAAGGCGCCCGGCGCCCGGCATCAACCAATTGCATCAAAAGCTCTTTTTCGATCGGTTTGTCCTGATACTCGCGGGTACTGGCCCTTTGGCAAATAGCGTCGAAAGTCTGCATGAGAAATCCCTTCTGCTTAATCGGGCTGAGTTATGATCCCTTTGCCGGATATGATCTTAAAGGTGAAAAAATATTTTAAATATTAATAACGGGAATGTCCACTAAAATTTAATAGCCGCCGGATCGCGGACAGCCGAAATCCGAAAAATACTGGAGGATGGGAAAAATTCCATTCCGATAAGATGGGCCATGATGAAGGGATAAAAGGCGGGACCCGCTTGAAAAGCGGGTCCCATGTTCGGCCGGGGAATAATATAATAGATGAAAGGGAACAGGATTTTTGAATCTAGAACGCAGGCCTATTTAATTATGATGAAATTCGCTTGATTGGGGCACCTCTTCTTCCCAACCGCCGATCGGCCAGCAATACGACGGAGAACAAATAATATCATAATATTTGTCTTCGTTGTCCGCCGTTTCCCCGGGATGAAATGAAATCCCCAGGCGGTAGGCGCGGGGGCCGACCTTCTTGGAATAAACCAGGGTCCCGGTAAAGACAATCACCTTGCGAAAACTGGAAAGGGTGTTGCCCATTTCATTATTAACGGAAAATTTGACGATCAGATGGGCGCCTACATCAATATCGTGATCGGCGATCAGGGCCACCCCCTCCTCACTCAAATCGGCCGTGGTGGCCTCGAATTCTTCCAGTCCGAGTTTGCGCTTTTCCGGAAAAAAAAGATTGCAATGCACAAAATAACGGGCTGGACTTCGGGTCATATGGCGTTTTTCGCGGGAAGGCTGTTTGATCATAAAAAGGCTCCAAATAAAAAACCACGGTTAAAGGTCAAAACCTTTTGTCCGTGGCTTGGTGTTACTACATATATAGTATAAGCGCTTTCTTGATGAAAAACAACCCCTTAAGAGACCGCTTCTGAAAACGCTTTCACGACAATGTCTCGGTTGTAAATTATTAATAAACAATATATTACAAAAAAACACGAAACTCATCATCCCTGTCTCTGTTTAAAATAAGAAATATTTCATCCGCTATTTGTTTCTGACAAGATCAGATGCCCTTCTGGGCTTTGCTTTCGCGCAAATCCTAACGATTCCCCAAACGGTTGGAGGCCATGATCCTTTAACGGTTCATGTGGAGGGTGGAGCGCAGAAAACGGGGGGAACGTACTTCCCAATGATTCGCGGACGGAGAACAGACAATATCAAAAAATTTCGTTTCGTTCTTTTTGGATGGGGGACCGAAATAAATACCCATCCTGTAGATGGCGTCCTGCTCAGGCAGGGCATAAACAACAACCCCGGTAAACAGGATGCATTTGTGAAAACGGGTTGAGTGGAGATCTAAAGCCTTATTTATCATGAACTTAATAAGCAGATGCGCCCCGACCCGGATCTTCTTATCCGACACCAATGAGACCCCGGATTCGCTTATATCCAAAGTCATGGCCTCATGTTCTCTGGTCCCGAGACGATGCTCTTGAGGATAAAAAAAACGGAATGTGGCCACGTATTGGCCATGGATCCGGTGATTCTTGCGTCTTTCTGGAAGATAGGCTTTTATCATAGACGTATTCAGGGGATAAAAAAAACCACGGATAAAAAATTCCGTGGCTAAGACAATCACAACTTATTAAAAATTTACACGATCAAAGGCCGGATAACAAGGGGTTGCGTGGCAAATCCTGAAAGCGTTTTCGCGTGAACAATGTTTTTATAAATTCCATTATAGTCGTAACTTATGTCGATTAAAAGCGTTTTATTCCTGCTTCCATCGAAAAAAAATTAAAAAATAGATCTAACCAATTTGTTTTTTTCAAAAAATGAAATATTTTGTCAATTTTTTATATATTTAGCGAACTTTTATCCTCTATTATCTCACTCCCGCCTAAAGGAGAGCACGGGTTAACGGAGCTTGAATTCAAGAGTTATCATCCTCCCCGGACTCTCTTATCTCCCGGCGTTTCTTTTCACGCAGGGATTCCGCCGGCAGACCGTACCAGACATCACGCGATTCGACTTTGGTATCCTTAAGCAGGACCGAACCGGGCCCGATAATAGCCCGGTCTCCTATCTCACAACCCGGCATAACGGTGCAATGCGAACCCAAAAGCACGTTACGCCCGATCTTGACCTTTTTCAAGACCAATTTGCCCCTTTCGACAATATGGCCGTTGATGATCGCCCCACCCCCTACAACCGTATTGTCGCCAATCTCTAATAAGGAGGCGTCAAACACATATTTTGAGTTGAATTGCACGTTTTTCCCCAACCGCGCGCCCAAAAGCCGGAATAACAGATTGGAAAACGGCGTCAACAAAATAAAGTCGATAAAGGTATAATGAATCATCAGGTATAGGGAACTGATAAAGGCCCATTTCAAGGCCTCGGCCGAAAACATCGGATAAATCCCTTCCCGTAACCGCAGCCGGAAAAGGCTTCGGAACAATCCGACAAGAAGGACCAGGGTCAGGCCAAATAAAAAATAGCCGATCGACAGGCAAAACCCCAAAGCAAACAGGCGCGTCAGGCTGCCGGCGTCCGCCGTCAGGACCCAGACCTTAAGGACCAGCGCGAGTCCCGGGATCAACGCCATCCCGAAGAATAAAGCGCCCATGACATACATAAAAACAGTAAATAACAATTGGGACAGGGTGATGAGAAAAGATTTCATACGGCCGTTCCTTTCCCGTTCAGGGTTTTATCCAGCCAATCCCGGATATGTCCGACCGTCTCGGACTTATTTTTACGAACCAGATACTCCGCATGCGGCCCGTTCTTTAATATCGCGATCTCTTTGGGGCTGCGGGCCTTGTCGAACAGCGCCTGGGAATGCCAGGGCCGGATCACCCAATCGGCCTCACCGTGCAGGAACAGGATCGGGCAGGTTATTTGATCAACGACCTCGATCGGCCGCTCCTTTTTTAACCAGAACGGTCCCGGCCGCACGCCTTTGCCCCTATGGCCCTGGCCGGTCAAATTATAAAAAATATCGTTCTCAACATCCAGATCCCAAAAATGGAACTCGATCTTTTCGAACGAGACCGGCGAGCTGACCGCGATCACCGAGCCGATCCTTTTGGTTTTGACCGCAGTGATGATCGTGGTGGCCGCTCCCAGCGAGAAGCCGATCACGGCGATCCTGCGATAATCATTCTCAACGGCATCCAACACGGCCAAAAGATCCAAATGCTCCTTAGCGGTCCAATAAAAAAGCCCCTGGCTTTTGCCGTGCCCGCGGAAATCCATCAGGATCACATCCCTCTTTGGCAATAAGGCCTGCCCCAGGTCTTTGAGTAGGACCGAATCCTTGCTGTTAAAAAATCCGTGGGCAATGATCACCAGATCCTCTCGCGATTGGGCATAATGATCAAAAACGATCTTCTGCCCATCTGAGGTCAAAACATTTCGCGTTTGGGGAGGGATAGACATGGGGTCCTTCAGCAAAATTTCTCTTTGGCGATCTGTTTGATCCTTCCCAGATCGACCTTGCCCGACCCAAGCAGCGGGATTTCATCGACCTGGTGAAAGGCATCTTCGGCCGGGATCCACAGGTTCGGCAGACCGCTGGATTTCAGTCCTGCCGCCAAACCCGCCACATCCACATCTTTCAAACAAAGCACGACCAGCCGTTCCCCCTTCTTCTCGTCGGGGACCGACGTCACCGCACATTTCTGCTCCGTGGTCTGCAGGACCTCATGGATAACTTCTTCGACCTTGATATGCGGGACCATCTCGCCGGCGATCTTGCTGAAACGGATCAACCGGTCGGTGATAACAATAAAACCCTCCTCGTCGACCTGGGCGATATCCCCTGTCACATACCAACCGTCCCGGATGACCTCGCGGGTCAACTCCGGACGCCCGAGATAGCCCTGCATCACGTTCGGCCCCTTGACCAGCATCAAACCTTCTTCCTTTTCCAGAACCGGCGCGGAGGTCTGCGGGTCGACGAACTTAACGGCGATCCCGGGCAGGGGCTGGCCGATACTGCCGAACTTATGCGCTTTCTGCCTGCCGCCGGGGCCGGTATAATCCGGCAGATTGATCGAAACGATCGGAGACAATTCGGTGCAGCCGTAACCTTCCATGGGCTCAAGCCCGAACTTATCCCGAAAGGCGTCCCCGACCTGGGCCTTTAGCTTTTCGGCACCGACCACCACCAGGCGCAGGCTTTTGAACTGTTCCGGTTCACAACGACGGATGTAGGCGTTCAAAAACGTCGGCGTGGCCTTAAGGACCGTAGCTTGATGCTTTTGAACGAGCTTCCCCACCATCTTGGCATCGAGCGGATTATAATGATAGACCGCCGAGGTCCCGCTGATCAAAGGCAGCCATAACGTCGCCGTGAACCCGAACGAATGGAAGAACGGCAGCACGCCCATAAACACTTCATCATCCCGCATCCGGAAGACCTGATAAAGGCCTTCCAAGTTGGAGATGATATTAAAATGCGTGAGCATAACCCCCTTGGGCTGACCCGTGCTGCCGCTGGTAAACATGATCGTGGCCAGGTCCTGGAGACTGCGCTGATGGGATTTCTTGAAAACAATGCGGTTGGCCATGAAAATCGGGACAATAAAGGCCTGGACAAAGGCCTTGATCTTCTCTGCCGTTGGTATGGATTTGATAATATCCTCGATATACAGCAATTCCCCCGGCGCCTCCAGCTTGGCCTTGGCCAGGAAGGCCCGGGATGTGATCACATAGCGCATACCGGTCTGTTCCAGGATCGAGGCCAAAGTCTCTTTTGACGTTGTGTAGTTGAGATTGACCGGCACATGATTCAGAAAAGAAACCGCGATGTTGGCCAAGACACCGGCAACAGACGGCGGCAATAAGATTCCAACATTTTTCTGCCCTTCCAGTCTGTCTTTCAAACGGTTGGCCAAGGCCACGACCGAACCGAGGGTCATGCCGTAAGTAAGCTGCCGGCCGGAGGAGTCGGAGACACAACGCCTGAAAGGATGCTTGCGCGCTTCCTTATAAAAGGCCTCGGGCAGGGTCATCTTATCGGCCAGGCGGTATTGAAAGGCATCCGAGCTTAATTCCATCACGGCCAGCCGGACCTGGACGGCCGTGGCCGTGGACGGCAGCGCCGGTCCGAAAGAGACCGTGATCGGATAAGGGAGAAACTTGGGGATCTTGAAATAATATTTGCCGCGTTCATAACTGAAGATACTGCCCCAGATTCGATCAAGGTGCACCGGGATGATCGGCCGGTCCACCTCGCGCATAATCACTTCCATGCCTTTGCGGAACTGCAGCAGATTCCCGGTCCGCGTCAGCCGGCCCTCGGCAAAAATGCAGACTAATTCCCCGTTCAGGATAGACTCTTTGGCCGCGTTGATCGAGGCCGCGATCTCTTTCGGCTTATCCCAGCGGCTGATCGGGATGCATTTGGCCAGTTTAAACAAAGGATGCCATAATTTCGAATAATACAGCGGCCGGTTGACCATGAAACGGACCGGCCGGTCGGTCGAAACCAGGATCAGCAAGGCGTCCACCATGGCCACATGATTGGACACCAAAAGCGCGCCGCCGCTGGACGGGACCCGCTCGCGGTTGACAATACGGATTTTATAAATAGTATGCGTGAGTACCAGAACGATCAGCCGCACCATGGCCTCGGGCAGCAGACGACACACATACACCGCGCCGATACTGGTCATAAGACCCAGAAACACGAATATCTGGGCCGAATTCATCTGGATCACATCCCTGAAGACATAGATCATCATTGAAGCGAACAGGGCCGTCAGGCAGGTCAAGACATTCAGCGTGGCCAGGACCTGGCCCTTGCGGTCCGCCGGGCTGTAATGCTGAACAAAGGCGTTCAACGGGACAATGAAAAACCCGGCCGACAGGCCGAGCATGAACAGGCACCCGGCCACGATCCAATAGGAATGGTAAACAAAACCCATCGCGATCGAAAACACGCTCAGCCCGATGGCGCCGAGCGGGACAAACCCCAGTTCGATCTTTCTTTCCGAAAAACGGCCCGCGAGATAACTGCCGGCGCCGATACCGACGGCAAGAATGATCAGCAAAATGCTCAGGGGGAAATGTTCGACGCCCATGATCTTGCGGGCGTAAAGCAGGATGTTCAGATGGAACAGCCCGCCAAGGAATCCGAAATACATCAATCCCAAGATCGACCGAAAGATCCCGATATCGCGCCGGATCCATTTGACATTATAAAAAATC
>CAZBSU010000050.1:0-10303 GCA_964494745.1 uncultured Planctomycetales bacterium
ACGGCAATTCGCGGAATGGGGTATCCCTTATAAGGCGGGCCGGATTATCGCTGTCCCACAGGAAGACCTCGACAAGCGCATGGGCGTGCGGGGAAAAAGTACGGCTGTGGGGGCGTCTTTGGCTTTCACATCGATTGTCTGCATATCGCGGGATATCCCGGCGGGGGATGTCCTCTGGGAATTGATTGCGCACGAAGAATTTCATAATAACTCCCTGGGTTTTCGGGCGACAGTGCTTGACGAAGGGATGACTCATTATTTGACGGCGCGATCCTCGTTGATGAGAAAAGGACTGCGGGACATCACTCCGGAAATGGTCACACAATGGGCTTGGGAAAAGAAGGATGATAATTATTCAGAAATGGAGACGGTAACGAACCTGATGTCCATCATGGATGAGGAAATGCTGATCAAAGCGTATGTTAAAGGTGATTATGAAGACATTTATGCTGCTATCGGCCAAGAAAGATGGGCTGAAATCGTTCTTTGTTGTCGTGGTTTCAATGGGGTCCGGATCGATCCCTGGACGGTGTGGGGCCGACAAAACCGGAAAAAATTCTTTGAGGGACTGGAAGTGATAATGGAAAAAATCATGAACGATCCTTTTGAGAATTCATACACGCAGGAAATATTCCCCCGGATGGCTAAAAATTGCCAGGTTGCGGTAGAACCGCAGATAACCGGCGAAAACCTGGAAACGATTGCCCGGAGATATTGGGAGCGATTCGGATTGGGTGAGATATTTATCGTGCCGCTGGAACAAGATTCCCGGATTCTTCTGCCCCTGCGGCGGGTTCTGGAGGATCTCCGGACACAAGGCGATTGGCAAATGAAGATTTATCACCGCGGGGATCACTGTAAGGGAGATGCCGCCCCGGCCGATTTCATCGTTCGGTTTACGAAAAAGAGAGGGGAGCATGTTTATGTCAAATACAGCGTCGAGCCCCTACCGGGTGAACCCGATATCGTTAATTATCATGCCGAGCTTATCACGGCCGGGGAGTTTGCCCGACTCAAGGCAACGGACAGGCTCAAGTCGGTCCGGAATGTTCGGCGGTTTATTTCACGAATCGGCAGCATGGTTTATGTGGGGGCGAAGAAAGATGAATTACCGCGAAGCAGACGCCAACATCCGCACAAACGGGGAAGAGATCAGCGGCCTGGTCGCTCAGGGCGATGTCATCTCAATCAAAAGAATATTGAGGCCAGGGATGCGCGGGTCAAGTCTTTGAGGCGGCTTTTTGACCGGCATTCCGCATTCTTCGAGTATAGCTTGAGAGGTTATGAGAAATTCAAATCGCTTGTTTACCGGCACAAGCCGCGCAGAGGGCTTGAATTAAAACTCCCGTTGTTTTTCGACGCCTTGATGGAAAGGGCGTCTGCGGATCTGGATTACCGCGAGAACACCCGCATCGTTTTTCTAAAGGCCGGGGCGGAACCTCTGGCCGAGGCCTTCCGCGCCATGGCCCGGATTATGGGACAGGACTCTTTTCCTCCGGAGCGGATCCACAGCATATGGGCGACGATGGACAATTACCGCGCCATGAAAGAACAGGCGCTTCAAAAAGAATATTTTCTCAAATATCTTTACGATGAGGGAATCCTGTCCCCCGAAACCACACGGATTATGTTTGTCGATACAGATTCGCGGATTTCAGCTTTGGGAACAGAGGCTATCATCTACGCGACACTGCTTGATAAAAATGTCGTTCGCAAAGCCAACAAGCGTTTCGGTTTGTCTTTGCCTGTTTTCAATGCCGGAGATGAGCATATCTGCGAGATGTTTTATATGATGCTCAGGGAAGAAGATGAGTGGGGATATTTTGACGCCATGCTGGAAAGAGAGAGCATTGACCGCGAGGATTATAAGCGGATGAACGTAAATGCATTGGCGTATTACGATGAGGTAAAGGATTGGGCGGCCGAGACATGGGTCGCGATCGACGGTGCGATGAAATTGGAGAACATTGAGGCCCGGCTGAAACTTCGCGCGCGCGGTCGGGTTACTCCGGTTGCTAAGCAGCCGTATGGCCCGAGTTTCGAAAATTATACGCGGGCGCAAGCCGTTATCCAGCATCATCTGCAGTATGCCGGGCTGATTATGGGGATGATGGATGTTTTAGAAGCACGGGGCTATGACGTGAAGCGGGAGACCGGCCAGTATTTAAGGTATCTGGAGGATAAATTTAGGCATTTAGAAAAACAACACAGCAAAAAACGCAGGAAGAAGAGATATGATTCAGACGGGTCCGGCCGTCAATCTTCCCGATCCAGCAAAGTTGGTGGGGGGCACGGCGCGAACTTCTCGCGGGATAAGCGTGCTTTTCGGCCCGCCGTGAAAACCAGGTTGGCGCGGCATTATAAGGATGTTCCACCCTTAAGGGGCCGGGCCCTTAGTCAGGCTCGCCAGGTCGCGCCCTTTAACGAGCCCTTGCCGTCGTCGCGGATTACATTAATGAATGTCTATAAACCGCATTTGGATATATCGGCTACATCCAAGCGCAAGCTGCGCAAGGCCGGATTGAGATTGAGGGTTTTGAACCTGCGTGAATTGGTTCGCATGCACGAAAACGGCGCTAAGGTCAGGCAGTATCTGGGCTCCGTGAAAGATGAGGATATTGTTGCCATTGTGACCGGCAGTGACTGGTACGAATGTGTTCAGCATCTCATTATGAATATCGCCTTTTCGGACAAGAAGGCTGAGGTTCTGCTCCCGGTCGGGCACTTTGAGGGCTACTGGAGCGGCGATTTGGTAGTCAATGACCGCCATCGGGAAAAAAAGAAATTATTTGAGCGGTGGTCTGAGTATCGCGACGAGATTTTTCCGTTTGAAGAATGTCTGCAGAATCCTCAGACCAGTGTCTTCGCGGAGACGTATCCGCATGTTGAAGAGGCGATCCCGTATCGCGTCTTTATAAGGGGCATTCAGGTCCCGGATGCCAACGGACAGAGGCTGGGGGCAGTCGAGGCTCAAATGACTTTCCGTCTATATGTCGACGAAGAGGAACTTGTTCAGGATACACTAACGCGTTTCAAGGCCGCGCGGGCCCATATCCGGGACGGGATCGATATCCTGCATCTGCCGCCGGGATGCCAGCCGAGACCACAAAGAAGGAAGCGGCGTAAGACAACCGGCCATTCGCTGATCCCGATCACCCAATTGCTGGCCGCCGGGGCGAGTTTGATCGTCGGGATCTTCATGCTGAATCTGCGCCCGTTTATGATGTTCGCGCGGGTGTTCCGGCTGTCCTATATGATCGCGTTCCGGCGTCTTCAGGAAAACGGTCCGCCGATCTCAAAGGGAAGAGATGAATTCCCGCGCGTGCAGGGTGCGGTTTTGCATTATATTTTTGTTGTGTGTATGGCCTTGTTTACTCCGGTCGCCCGCGGTCTAAAAGAACAGCCCCTGCGCGGGAGCAGTATCCGCTGGCTTTACCCGCATCTGGTTCCCAAAGACATTATGCCTGCCGTTCAACAATCCATTTATGAGCATGAAAATACCTCAAGCGAACTCGCCGGCCTGTGGACGCAGTTCCGGCATGCCATGGCCCGCCGCAAAACGGATGAGGGCCCCGCTTTGATTCTGGTTGGCCTCGGAATGGATGAGAACCGGGTCTCCCAAAATGCGGTTCTCAAGCTTATCTTGTCGGGTATCTTTAAAAATATTTATGAGTTTGAGCGGCCGGGAGAACCGTCCTATGCGGGGCATCCCGGTGAGGTTATTATTCAGATCCGGCCCGGGGTAAGTCATGAAGAAGTGCGGGAATGGCGGCGCACGCATGACCAGGTGCGGGAGATTCGTCCCAGGAAAATCGAGATCCGGGAGAGGGTTGACGATTACTCCCTGGAGAAGTTGACGCATGATGACGTTGTCCTGGCTGGCGTGATTGATCTGGGGCATTACGCGGTGTTTAACTGGCTTATCGATTGCGCGAAAGAGCGGGCCGCATCGGAGGAGTCCACCGGGCCGGTGACGGTCACGATGCCGTTGGATGCGGTTTTCGACGTTATGCCGTTTTACGGGATTAAAAAATGGAGGTCGACAACGATCATGGAGGATGAGCTGGAAAAGAAGTTCTCCAGGTATTTCGACGCTGTGAGATCTCAGCTGGATTCTTATTTGATCGTCAAGCCGAATGGCGAGGAAGAGAAAAAAGGCGACCAGCCGGCGCTTGTGCTTCGGGTCGTCAAAGGATATGTCTTTGTTAAGAAAGACGCGGATGCCGGATCGGACCCCACTGATCGTAGAGAACAGAAAATATGTGCGGCTGTTCCCACCCGCGGGAAGTCCAGCCTTCCGCAAACCGGCGAACATAAACAAGCCCGGCTCGTTCGTGACTTTGAGACGTCCGAGAAACTTTATGTGCGGGATATAAAAGGCCTGACGGTCGTGATCGCGAAGACTCAGGATATGCCGAGCAATGCGGAATTGCGCGAGTTGCCGGATCAGGCCCTGGTTGATTTATGTCTGAGGCATGACCTCAGACGTGTAACGGTTTACCCGGAAAGGGGGCTTATCTGTTTGGGAATCATGCATTTTTATTCATGGGGCACGGATGAGTTTGTCAGTCTGTTCGGCAATCTGAACGGCGAGCCGAATGTCTGCGGGGGGTATTATTTCGCAAATACGCCTCAAGGAACGCGGCGTGTCTATGAAATCACATATACCGTTGACATTCCACAAAAAGAGCGAGCCAGGATGGCGTTAAAGGCCACGAAGCTTTTGGAACACATTGGCCTCCCGGTGCAGATGCCGCGCGATACCAATTTTCTCGACTGGGGTGACAAACCCTCATCGAATCCTCCCACTCCGCGCGCCAAGCACAAAGGCCATGTGACCACTCGGGAAGTGAATATCGAAGTCCGCACCTCGCCGCGGTTTTTGATCCACGGACGCACCCTGCATGTGCATGGCGACCGGCCATGCGCCCGGCAGCCCTATAAAACCGACGCGATCGAGAAGGCCCTCGGTATCGTCCGGGACAGGGTCGCGAATCTGTACAACGGGTTCCCCAGGATGACGGAGTATCTCCATTCTTGCCATCTCGACGAGCACCGGGCTATGGACGTGCTTGCTTTATTAGACACTATTTTCAGTTCAAGGGCGATGAAGCATCTCTTAGAACCGATGGGCTTCGGGATTGTGTTGCTCGGCCAGAAACCTAACCAGAAATGTTTTATCTATTATGAGAATTATAAAAAATATGTTTTTATGCACATCGGCCCCCGGCGCCGGGCCGTTTATATGCGTAAGGTCGCCTTCGACATGCTTGTTCAGGAGCCGCCGGCGTTCGCCGCAGGCTTACTTCGAGAGCTGACCCTCATGGCGATTGAGCTTGATGCTGTGACCGGGGAGAGTGCGGCGATGTCCATAGAGGCTAAGGCCCGTAAGTTGGGGCTGTGGAATGCGAAGGCATTGAACCTTATTGCCGATATGGTTGAGCGCTACGCTGACGCAAGAGGGCTAAATATCACGGTGGCGTGCTGCTGTGAGAAGGAACAGCAATTTAGGCAGTTAAACGCGGAAGCGGATACCACATCTCAAATCATGGAAAAGCTTCAGGACGAAATGTCCGCGGAAGTCGAGATGCAGCAAGCGGTGGTTGCGGCTTCGGATCGGCTAGTGGCCTTGTATATAGCCGAGATCATCGTTGGGCTTCGGCACGGTGCGATCATTTACAATCCGGATGATCCGTCCCAGCCATTTTCCTTGTTGAAAGGATTGGAACCGGCGGACTTGCCTCCGGTGGTGCTCCCCCTGGAGTCGCAAGCCAAGGATGCCATGGGGACATTTTTCGGGGTGTCGCCGCGGGCTTATCCTCAGTGCGCCCGGGAGCTGATGCGGATTCTCCCCGAATCTCTCGCGAGTCAGTTTAAATCCGATCTGGAATCCGACGGCTTACAGACGTCGCTGCGCGAGATAAGAAAGGGCTTGTGGGGATTATTACAGATGGGGCATATAGACGTTATTGTCCAGGCCGGCCGGCTGTACAAGATCCAATTTGTGGAGGGCTTTGACCCCGACGAGGATACCGGTTTGCAGGGAAATGACACCCCGTTCGATGGCTATACGCCTGACTGGTCCGATGACGATGATGAAGATGATCAAGGCGGCGGTTTTTCGTCCGACGACGGGGTTCTGGCCATGCAGTCGCGCTGGCAAGCTGAGCATGACCGGCTCGAGGCGAAACACCTGGGCTGGTGGATCCGCTACGTCAAGGCACCGTGGGTGGAGGAAAGGGAACATCTGGATAAATTGATTCAAGATATACGTAAAATGAAGAACGGCCAGACGTGGACCATGGCGCACCCCCGTTATAGAGATGTCTTGGAGGAATTTCTTGAGGCGCATGAACAAATTTATCAACCGTATCCGAAAGAATGGCATGCCCCCGATGCGGCCGAGATCGACACCCTGGGCCGCTGGCGCTTCGGTCTTGACCGCTGCTATTTGTCCGCTTATTTCAAACTTCAATGGGTTCGCATCCCATTGATCGTCCGTTTCCTCGCCCGCTTGTATGTCTTCATCCTGCACGTCAAAAACAACTGGGATGTCTGCCATGGGAAGCCCGGCGTGGTGGGTATGGCTGGGAGAAAGAAAGATTTCTTTTCAGCAAAAAGATGTTGGCTCGGCGTGGCCGGATTTGCAGAGAAAATCTGGCCACGGCTCCCTGGCCTCGCCGGGAAGGCAAAGACAGAGGACGAATACAACCCGTTATTAACCGTGGCTGGTGATGGGTGTTCTCTGTCTCTTCCCGGCGGGGCCGTTTTTGTGGCCGGACTTTATTTAACCGTTTGGTTAAAAATGATGTTTGCGGTGATTGCTTTGGCGAGGTTCATTGCACGAATAGGCGGCTGGCTGCGTGATCTGCCCTGGGAGATTTGGCGCAAGGTTAAATATATGTTCGTCCCGGTTAAACGGGGGGTTACGGTCGTGGAGATTATCACTTTTGAGTATTTATCGGAACTGGAAAAGATATTTTCCGGTTTCAGGCAATGGTGGAGGGCCGTATGGGTGTGGTTGGCCGGAATGATGAGGGAAAGGGACATGAAGCCCGGAGCGGTTGAAATCTTGGAAACCACCGGGAAAGAGAAGATCGCGAACGGTTCTGCCCCGGTTTGCGGTCAACCGACAGCTCACCAGTCATCAAGAGATTCATCGGCGAAACTTCCGGCTTCCCATGTAGCCCCGGGTGCCAGTTTTATGGCCTCATCCATGACCGCGACCTGGGCCGCCCTGGCCCTGCAGGACCCGGACAAGGCACCGGATATTATCCGGAGGCAAAGCGCGCGCTGGCGGGAATATATCAAAGAGTCGGCCCGGCCCGGCAAGGATACGGATTCAAAGAAGCTGGAAAAGAAAGGCCGGCGGGCCTTCAATGAACTGGTTTATATGCGGGATCAAAAAGAGGACGCGGCTATTGCCGAAATGGCCGAATGGGCCTTGGAGGACGCGGTCCGGTTGAAGACGGTTGAGACCTGGCTGGCAAGGGCATTCCGACATGCCGAAGATGCCGAAAAGGTTATGGCGGAACTTAAAAATACGATCGAAAAGTATTACCAGACCGTAAAAACCACGGGGTTTACCCAAGACCGGGCCCAATTGGGGGCCGATGCCGCTATTGCCTTTCGGGCTTTATATATTTTAAGAAGGCAGAATTCAAATAAAAATTTAGCCATATCAGCTCAAAGTGTTTTGAATTCGATTGTAAATAATTACAAATAAACAAGATAACACCACAACACCTGGTCTTAAGCCCCGGTGTTGTGGTATTGACAGGAGGCATTATATGATTTATACTTAAACATATCCCGCCATGGAAGCGCTTTCTTGTTTAAGAAAGTGCCAATTCTTTTTATTTTTCCCATAATTAAGTAAATTCATTCGCATTTAGTTTTAATTCATTATTAATTAGCATTCGCTCAATAAACGGAGGGTAGGAAAATGAGTGGAGTCATCAATAAGTCTCAATCGAACAAACTGCGTAAAATAACCTCAGCGCTGATCGCTTTCAGCTTTGCGTTCACGATGATCCTGCCGCCGGCTCAGGCCCAGGCGCTGCAGGGTTTATTTGATCTCCCGGCGCCGGGCACGCTGGTGACATTAAGCGCGCCGCACGCGCCCTGCATGCTCAAGGGCGTGACGGTTTATTATGACAATCCGTTCCAATTCGATTTCATTCTGGACACCGGCAATGAGCCGATCACGGCCCCGGATCAGGTTCAGGATGAATCCCGCAAGCTGATCAAATATTTTCTGGCTGCCTTGACCATCCCGGATGACGATCTGTGGGTCAACCTTTCTCCCTACGAAAAAGAAAAAATCATTACCGAATCTTTTAGCCGGACCGAGATGGGCCGCGACATGCTCGCCCAGGATTATATCTTAAAACAGCTTTCGTCTTCGCTGATCTATCCGGAAGAGGACCTGGGCCAAAAGTTCTGGGACAAGGTCTACAAGAAGGCCTATGAAAAATACGGCACAACCGAAGTGCCTTTAAACACATTCAACAAGGTCTGGATCGTGCCGGAAACAGCGGTGGTCAAGGAAGCGGCTCTTGATCCCACGGACCAGAACCCGTATCACGGCCGGACCGCCTTTGTGCTTGACAGCAAGCTCAAGGTCATGATGGAAGAGGATTTCCTGGCCTTCAAAAACAATCGGGGCAACAAGGCCGTGGGCGCTGATCGCGTTCAGGACGATGAGGCCCGGGCCCTGAACAGCCTGACTTCGGATATATATAGAGAAGTCGTCCTGCCTGAGATCGAGCGCGAGGTCAATCAGGGCGAGGCCTTCGCGCCTCTGCGCCAGATCTACAATTCGATGATCCTGGCCCTGTGGTACAAACAGGCCCTTAAGGAAAGCATCCTGAGCCAGGTTTACGCGGACCAAAACAAGACCGGCGGTATCGAGACCCGGGACCGCGAGGTCAAACAGAAGATTTACGATCAATATGTCGAGGCGTTTAAAAAGGGCGTGTTTAATTATATCAAGGAAGACTATGACTATTATACCGACGCGCCGATCCCGCGCAAATATTTCGCCGGCGGCATGGAGTTCGCGCACCGGGTTAAGGATATCCTGAAGCGGACAAAAGGAAATTTCAGCGGGCTTAATGCCGCGGATCAGCAGACCATTCAACAATGGGGCCGGCTGTTAAAGGTCAGCTCGCAGGTCGTGGGCAAGTCACCGACCCAGATCAAAAGGACGATTGCCCAGGTTGCCCAAGAATTGGGCTTGGAAGATCTCAATAATGCCAACGACCTGCAGGACGCGGCTTGGGACATCTTCGCTTTTGCCGCGCACAACGACCTGCTGGATTGGGTGACGCCGTACCGGTTCTCGGATGATGAAAGGGCTTTAGCTGATTTAGGAGCGCTGCCCGCCGATGAACGGCTTAAAGAAATGGGGCTGGATTCGTATCGTCTCGCGGCTTTGCGTTATATTAAGCAGAATTTGGATTGGGCCAATCTGCAGATTATTCAGTCTGCCTCTGCTGCATCCGGACAAGGGGTGGTCGCCAACAAATTTTCTCAGGAATTCCGAAGGCTTATCCATGGTCAGGAAGGCCCGGCCGTTACCTACCTGCACATTTCCGACCGCGACGCCTTTCTCGGATTCCTGGGCGCCCTGGGCATCAGCGAAGAAAATTTCCAGAAAGGTCATGCCAGCGATGAATACGGGATCAATGTTATCGATATGGACGCCGTCCGGCATGAGGTGTTGGCTTATATGGGGCTGACGCATGAGGATATCGATGCCTATATGAAATTGGTTGATTCTGAAACGCCGGATAGCCCTGCCAATCAACGCAAGGCCGAAACCCTTGCGAAAAAGATTCTGGGTAACTACCCTAACGGTGCGCGCAGGCCGAATCTTCTGCGCGAGCTCGGCCGGGAGAACCGGCGCGACATCGCCAAGAGCCCGCGTGAAAACGCGGCCGAGAAAGAGGCGGCAACCCAGGTCGCGGCTCATTTGCATCGTTCGCTCCAGGATGAGGATGACAAGGGTGTGGAAGCAGCCTGGGGTATCCGCGAGCGCGCCGCGCTCGACGGGTCTCACGCGATCGGGGCGGATGGATATGAAGGCAATCAGGGGTATTTCCTTAGGGACACTCTTCGGGATAGAGGTACGTTCGGTAAGGCCGCGTTTGGAGAAGATGTCGATATGGTCAGGGCATTTTTTAAAAGAAGAATGAACCGCCTCGGCAAGCCGATCCGCCTGATCATCAAGCCCGGCATCGGCGGCCAGCACACCCCGTTTCAGGCCATTGCCGATGGGTTTCAGGTCGTGGACCCGGTG
>CAZBSU010000051.1:0-10114 GCA_964494745.1 uncultured Planctomycetales bacterium
CCGTCGGCGATCTGGGTCACGCAGAGCGGCACGCCCTTGCCGCCGATGTCGCAGCGCTGAAGGGTTTGAGCCTCATAAAACGGCTGCATCTGCCCGATCAGCTTATTATCCGACCCCTGGGTCTTGACCAAGACCGTGATCTCGGCCGTCTGGCCTGACGAATTCTTGGCGACCAGCCGGTGCGGGAAATGCGGTTCGCTGATCCCGCTGCCGTCCGGATTCTCGACCGTATGCTCCTGGACCATGAGCCATTGATAGCCGCATTCCTTGAGGGCCTTGACGTATTCATAACAGATATCCGGATGAATCGGCAGATGCATCTCCGGCGCAGAAAAACCACGCACGCGCTCCAGGGCCTCCCATCCGAAGATCGAGGCAAAATGCTGCCTCCAAGCCAAGATCTGCAGCCGGATATCCGGCACCGGGGTTGAGGTCACGACCGCGTGCGACCAGGTCGTGCCGAGCCATTCGACATGGCGGTAAAATTTCTGATCGCAAGTAACCTTTTTAAGATTCTCTAATACCCCGCCTTCCCCCATCTGGCGCAGGCCCCACAAAAGGTTGCCGGAATAATCCAGCATGACCCGTGGGCTCTGGCCCTGCGCGACCAGCTCGCGGATAATATCCGACATGCGCGAATAGCACTGCAAAAAGACCGTTGCATTATGATTATCATGAACCTCCTGATGCTCCAGCATGTATTGCAGATTGGAGATCAACGCCGCCGTCTCAAGATGGTCCCCGCCGGCCGGGATCGTGGGCTGGTGCATATGCAGGGCCACGCCAAAGGAGGCCTGGATCTTATCAAAATCGATATCGGTCAACGGGGCGTATAATGATTTATCGGCCGTGGCATGCCCCATGACCTCCTTCTCCCGCCCGCAGATATTGGGCAGGCCATTGATGATCTCCGGAAAATCTTTATTTCTTGGCATATCGCGCACCTTTTGTTTTTTGGGTTGAACGTCGTGCCGGGCTTCGCTTCACCGCGGGGCGCTTGGCCCCGTTGCCCTTGGCGAGGTAATAGCGGGCGCAGTCCAGATCATGATAAATATTATCGCGCCATTCCACTTCCTTCAGCCAATCATCATCCAGGGTGGAATTTTTCAAATCTTTATAGATACGGTTAAACCGGCTCAGGTGCTGTTTGATGCGCTTATGCGCGTAGGGGACCATGGTGCCGGTCTTCATGATGAACGGCCAATCGCTGGACTCGGCCAACAGCAGTTCGCGGGCGGCCTGGTTCAGGGCGCGTTTGATTTTCTTTGACCGGGTCGTTTTCCCCAGATAGCCGCTATAGGTTTTTCCCAACTCGGCCATCCGCGTCTGGGCCATGTGCAGGTGCCGGTAGATCCAGTCATTCGACCCTTCCAGCCAATACTCATTATGCCCTTTCCAGCCCCAGCTGGAGGCCGAAGGGTAAGCCATCTGATTGATCGGGTAGCGCGCCAGGTATTCCGACGGAGTCGTCATCTTGACGATGTTCTGGTCATAACACATCTTACGCGCCAGAAATTCGATCCACAGCGGCCCTTCAAACCACCAGTGCCCGAAAAGTTCGGCGTCATACGGGGCAACAATGATCGGCTGACGGTCCATGTGGACGGACAGATGCTCAACCTGTTTTTCGCGGTTGAACATGAAATTGCCGGCGTGCTGGGCCGCCTTCTCGCGCGCCCAGTCCGGACGGTAGGCCTCTTTGTATTCGCTCTCGCCGGTAATGCGCCAGTATTTGATGCCGGTGTTGATACGGATCCCGGCCGGATGGATATAGGGCTTGATATAATCATATTCCAGCTGAAACCCGATATCGCGGTAATATTCACGGTAATCGTGATCACCCGGATACCCCTCCTTGGAGCTCCAGACCTGTTTTGACGATTCCCAATCGCGGCCGAAAGCGGCCACACCCGACGGACAATACAGCGGGGCATAAACGCTGTAACGCGGCGACGGATCGGCGTGCATGATGCCGTGGGAATCGATGAAAAAATACCGGATGCCGGCCTCTTTAAGAAATTCATCAACGCCCGGATAATATCCGCATTCCGGCAGCCAGAAACCGCGCGGCCGGCGTTTGAAGACCTTTTTATACACATCCACGCCGATCTGGATCTGGGCCCGGACGCTGGCCGGGTTCATATTCATGTTCGGCAGAAACCCGTGCGTGGCGGCCGAGGCAATAATCTCGAGTACGCCCAGATCCTGGAACTTTTTGAATGCCGAAACCAGATCGCGGCCGTAGGTTGACTCAAACAGGGTCTTGGCGTCCTTGAACCGCTGCCAGTACATCAGGGCCAGGCCGTGGTAATGCGGCTGATAACTGGTGCGTTCCATTTCTTTTTCGGCCAGTTCGATCAACCGGTCAATATGCCGGATATAACGTTCCTGCAAAAGCGGGTCGCGCAGCATCGCGATCAGAGGCGGGGTCAGAGACATGGTCACGCGGAAATCCACCCCGTCGTTGACCAGGCGCTCATAAACTTCCAGCAGCGGGATATAGGTCTCGGTGATGGCCTCGTAAAGCCAATTCTCTTCGAGAAAATAATCTTCCTCCGGATGGCGCACGAACGGAAGATGCGCGTGCAGCATCAGGGTAAGAAATCCTTTAGGGGGTGATGATTGATTCATAATAAAAAAGGCCCAAGGCTGCGGACCTGAGATCTAAGTTCTTGCTTATCCACGCGCCAGCCCTTACACCTTAGCCCTTACACCTTAGACCCGGTTGTCATGTATGCTTTGATTTCCTTAATCGTAAGTCGTGCGCGCCCTTTGGACAGCGGTCGCTATCCGGCGGGTTTCGATCCGGTCAAACGAGGTCGCGGTAAAATCCAGCGGAATCTCTCCGTCCGGAAGGGCATAGCGCAGCGTGAATGTCCCGTCCGGCCGCAGATCAACCTTATGTTTGCCGTTCATGATCACTTCGGCATTGGGTTCGGTCCGGCCGTAGACGATCAATTCGGTCCAGAGTTCGAAGAAAAATTGGCGCTGCTTGGCCTGTAACTGCGAGCTGGCGCCCGGGCTGAAGACCTGCTCGCTGGCCCCGCCTTTTTCAAAGAGCTCGGCCGATGCGCCGGCCAAAAGCTTGCGGTAATACTCGCTTTTTGAGATGCCGGGGATCGTGAGATCTTCAATGCGCTCCCGGTCGGCAAATTGATCAAGGACATCCCCTTCCCGGCCGAGCTGGTCCTTGGGCCAACGCCGGAAGTTGCGCACGCGGCGCAGCAGCGGATAAAGGCTGGCGTAATAAGCCCGGATGTCGTCTTCCGTGATATAAATGCGGCGGGCCCGGGAAAAACGGTCGATCTGTTTGGCCTGATCGCTGTCCAGGGCCTTGGCCACGCGTTTGGCGCGCGGCCAGGTAAAAATAAAGGCCTCCTCGCGATTGTCTTTGACATCCATCCAGATCATATCCGAACGGCCCGAGGCATTGGCGCGCGGGGTCATGGCCACGTTCGACTGGGTTACGGGATGAAAATCTCCGGAAGGCGTGCGCATGCCGATCTGGCCGCAATAACTGCCGTTATCGCACCACAGGTTCAGGTACCAATTGTTCATGTGCGGCGCGATGTCAATATCGAAATGATGATTCGCGTTGTGCCCGTTGAAATCAATCTGGGAGATATCATACATCCTCAGGGCATAGTTGGAACGGTCGAATTCCGGGCCGAGCCGGTTGCGCAGGGCGTCGATATCGCCCGGCGCGATCTCCCAGTAGGCATGGATATTATTGGGATCGCGCGCCATCAGGGTGAGCCGGGTCTGATCATAATTGGCCGGCAATTCTTCGTCATGAAGTTCGACCTTCTTGGCAGGGCGCGGCACCTGATATTTATAAAACCGGTGGGCAGACTCCGCGGCCTGCGCCGCAGTCCGGTCCGGAGCCGTTGCCTCGCGCTTAGACGCTTCATCATTAATGATGCGGCTGTTTCTTTTCTTTTCTGTTCTCTGCGTCGCCATGACTTTGCAATTTTTTATCTTTTATTTCCCGCCAAGGGATTTCTTTTTCCCGTTCCCCGTTTTATTAAAAATGATCAGCGTAGACGAATTTTATTCAAACAGGGTCGGGTCAAATCATTCTAGCGAGTTCTTCGCGCAACGAAGTTGTCTGAGCCAGAATGGTTTGACCGGGCTCTATAAAATTAATAAATCGTCATCATCTCCTCGGCAACCGTATCCCAGGAAAAAACCGTTTCCACGGCCACCCGTCCGTTACGTCCCATCCAGCGCGCGTAATCGAAATCGGAAAACAAAGTGCCCACGCCCCAGGCAATCGATTCGGGATTGGCGTAAATCTTGAGCCCGTTGACATCATGCCAGATAATCTCGGAAGGCCCGCCGTTCATGCTGGCCACGACCGGTTTGCCCGCGGCCCAGGCCTCGAGGATCACGATCCCGAACGGCTCGTTGCGGCTCGGCACGCACACACAGTCACAGGCCTTGAACAAGTCGGTGAGCTGCCAGCCGTTACGATGGCCCAAAAAGCGGGTGGCATGACTGATGCCCATCTGCCGCGCCTGGTCTTCGAGACCAGAGCGCATATTCCCGTCACCGACAAAAACGAATTTGGCATTATCAAAATTCCTCAAAAGCATCGGGATGGATTCCAGCAGGAGATCCGGCCCCTTCTGATAGACCATCCGGCCAGTAAAGAGAATCATTGGCTCCATCGGCCCGATGCCGTATTGACGCTTCACATCCCCCGGCTGCAGCCAGCCGTCATAATGGTGGTAATTGATGCCGTTATAGACCACGTCGATCTTATCGTGAGGCACGTTATACAGCCACAACACCTCGTCACGCAGTGTCTTGGACACGGCGACGACATGATCCGCGCAATACGTCCCCAGCCATTCCAGATGGCGGATACGCTCGGAATTGCCGCCCCAAATGTTATTGCCGCAGCGGCCGTATTCGGTCGAATGGATCGTGAAAATCGAGCGCCGTCCGCGGCCTTCCTTGATCCAGGCCAGGGCGTGCGCGGTCAGCCAATCGTGCGCGTGAACGATATCGAACGGGCCGATATGATCCTCGGTCGCAAAGACCGCATCCACAAACGCCCGGCACATATTGTTGATCTCTTCCACGAAATCCGGATGGGTTCCGAACGGGCAGCGGTGATAATGCACCCCGTGAATTTTTTCATAATGCGGATGATCCCATCGGCCCATACGGGTGAAGACATGCACCTCGTGCCCTTTGCGTTCTAAGGCGCAGGCCAGTTCGGTCACATGGAAGGCGATACCGCCGACCAGGATCGAATGAATCGATTCCCATGAAAGAATCGCGACCCGCATTACACGCCTACTTCAATAACCGAATTTTGCGAGCCGTAGGTGTTATAAGACGTATTCTGATTCACCGGGTCGAGCCGCCATTGATTATCTACCAAATACTTATATTCATAGCGGCCCGGCTTGAGATCCAGCGATGTCTTCCAGGTGCCGTCCTTGCCTCGACGCAGACGAACGCCTTTCTCGTTCCAGGCCTTGAAGTCTCCGGTCAAAATGACCTGTTTCGCTTCCGGGGCCTTCAACGCGAACTGAATTTTGTTAGCGGAAGTCTTTTTCCTGGTTGGGCGAGCCATCATATCCTCCTTTGGTACGTTATGCCTGGATAAGGCGAGTATTTCACTGGGCGCGACATTGAAGACCTTGGCGATCTTGGTTAAGGTCGTAACTTTGACTTCACGCTTGCCGGATTCCCACATGGAAATCGCCTGCCGGGAAACGCCAAGCCATTGCGCGAGTTCAAGCTGAGTGACCTTTTGCCGCTGACGGTATTTCTTGAGAGCGAGTCCAACCATTTACGACCTTTCGTGAAAAATTGCAACGCATTGTAGCATTTTCATGCCATGTCTCTGATTGGAAGAAGGATAATGACACGTTTTGTTGCTTCTGTCAATAAATATTTTAAACTCAAATGAATGCATGTATTTTATCTAGAATATGTTAGGAATATATGCGGGAAAATTAATGATGCGTGAAATATTTGAGATGCAACTCGATCATTTTATTGAAAAACGAGGAAGGGAATAAATCGAAGGTCTAATCAAAGATCACGGTTTTATTTTCATAACTAAGAATTTTATTCTCCAATGCCCAACGCAGCGAGCGCGACAATACGGTTTTTTCCAAATCCCGGCCTTTGCGTTTGAAATCTGCGATCGTGTCCCGATGGCTGACACGCACGGTATCCTGTTCGATGATCGGGCCCGCGTCAAGTTCTTCAACCACAAAATGGCTGGTTGCGCCGATAATTTTCACCCCCTGGCGGAAGGCCTGCTCATAGGGATTACGCCCTTGAAAAGCCGGCAGAAAAGAATGATGTATGTTAATGATGCGATTGGGATATTTTTCGACAAAGTTTTGAGAAAGTATTTGATGATAACGAGCCAAAACGATCAGATTAATATCCGCGTCCGCAAGCAATTTCAATTCTTGCGTTTCTTGATCGGCTTTATTTTCCGAAGTTATCGGAAGAAAATAAAACGGGATGCCGGCCCGTTCCGCCAGCGGCCGGGCATCCTCATGATTGCTGATGATCAAACGAAGTGTCCCGGATATTTCCCCCTGCCCGTGCCGCAACAAAATATCCTGCAGGCAGTGCAGCGGCCGTGACACGAAAACCGCTATATTCTTTTTTCCCCGGTCAAAATAGAGATTCCAGACCATATTGAAGCGTTCGGCAATCGGGGCAAAAGCGGATTTGATTTCGGATTCGGGGATATCGAAACCTTCGAGGGCCCACTCGATGCGCATAAAAAAGGTGTTGCTTTGATTGTCGATGTGCTGATCGGCGTGAATAATATTGCCGTTATGCGCGTAAACAAACCCGGTAACGGCGGCGGTGATCCCGCGGTGGTCTGGACAGGAAATAAGGATGATAGCGTGGTTCATCTGGGTTAGGACGTGGCCTGCAGGGCCTGGTTGATATCGGCAATGATATCTTCGATATGCTCGATCCCGACCGAAAGCCGGATATAATCCGGGGTAACGCCCGCGGCCTTTTGTTCCTCTTCGCTCAACTGGGCGTGCGTGGTGCTGGCCGGATGGATCGCCAGTGTCTTGGCGTCACCGATATTCGCCAAATGCGAAACAAGCTGCAGCCGATTGATAAAAGTCTCGCCGGCCTGGCGCCCACCTTTGATGCCGAATCCGATCAGGGCGCCGGCACCGCGAGGCAGATAGCGGTCGGCACGTTGTTTCTCCGGGTTGGAATCCAGTCCCGGATAATTCACCCAGTCTACCTGGGGATGCCCTTCCAGGAAACGGGCCAAGGCAAGCGCATTATCGCAATGCCGCGGCATGCGCACGTGCAGGCTTTCCAGGCCCTGCAGGAATAAAAAGGCATTGAACGGCGACAGGGCCGGACCCAAATCACGCAAAAGATTCAAGCGCGCTTTGAGAATATACGCCGCGTTGCCAAGGGCCTTAAACTGTTCATTGAAATTGATATCGTGATAACTGGCGTCCGGCCCGGCAATCAGCGGGAATTTACCGCTATCCCAGTCGAAATGCCCGCCGTCCACGATCAGTCCGCCGATGGATGTGCCGTGCCCGCCGATAAATTTCGTGGCGGAATAAACGACAATATCCGCGCCGTGTTCGACCGGCTGCAGCAAGTATGGGGCGGTCGTGTTGTCCAGAATCAAAGGGATCCCGTTTGAGTGGGCAATATCGGCGAGGGCCCGGATATCCGTCACGTTCAGCTTCGGATTACCGATCGTTTCGGCATAAACCGCCTTGGTTTTGGGTCCCATGGCCTTTTCGAACGCGCCTAGATCATCGGAAGGGACAAAGACGACATTGATTCCGAACCGTTTGAGGGTATAGCGGAAAAGCGTGTAGGTGCCGCCGTAAAGGTTATCCGCTGAAACGATCTCATCCCCGCTTTGGGCGAGATTCAAGACCGCTAAAGCGATCGCGGCCATGCCGCTGGCCACGGCCAGCGCGCCGACCCCACCTTCCAGAGCGGTGATCCGCTTTTCGAGGACATCCGTGGTCGGATTCTGCAGGCGGGTATAGATCGGACCAAAAGCCTTGAGCGCGAACAGGTCAGCCGCGTGCGCCGTATCCTTGAAAAGATACGACGTCGTCTGATAAATAGGCACAGCCCGGGCGCCCGTCGCGGCATCCGGGTGATGGCCGCCGTGAACAAGATTGGTCTCGGGTTTATTTTTTTTCTTTTCTGACGTCATGCAGGAGTTCCTGTTTGTTCAATCAAAAAGTCACAGATATTATAACATGACAAGGCATGATCACAACAATATTATCCATATCTTGCCGGTGAACCCGTGCCAGGGGTTTATCCGGCACAGGATGATGCCCGGCGCTGCTGGCGTTTCTGAAGGAATTCCTTGAAATCCTGCGGATATTCGATCTTGGCCGTCCCGGCCGAACACCGATCCAAAGCGGCGATGATCTTGGGAAATTGAGCGGCGGGAATCGTGACCAGCAATTGATCCGGCGGCAGATGGCATATCTTGCGCGCCGTGTAATCGTAAAAAGAGATATTGACCTTCTGCTCCAAAAGCGGATAAACAACCGCCATGCGGCAGGTCGGACCGCCGATTTTACTTAATCGACGGCATAACACCGTCCACAAAGGTCACCAGGGTCAAAAGCCGGCAGGCCTGTTCCGCATTGCACAAAAACAGCACCAGTTCCGGCACAGTTGACGCGCGTTCCAACGGACACAGATTAAAAAATATTTGGGCCGAATCCGGTATGTCCCCCATCTGAGCAATCAATTCTTCCAGTGCCTCATATGAAGAAAACAACTTCTCGCCTTCGACCACGAATTTCTTGATCATCTTGAGCGTCTCGGAATCTTCGATGCGCTGCAATCCCAAATGCCAGACCGCGCCGAAACAGGCATTGTTGCGGCGGTCGATATACCGTTCATGCCCCTCGGCCGCATCCACGATGGCCCGGCATATACGCACGCTGGACCCGGCGGCCACCCCCTTCTTGCGTTCGCCCCTGAACAGGGCGACCGGATAACGTTCCATTTGCAGGACGGCCTTGATACGGGCAGCATCGTCCCGCCATTGCTGAAGTTCCATAATAACCTCCCCTGCCGGCATGCGATATTGAACCGCTACCAATTGTATTTGGATTCGAAATAGATCTGGTCGGCCTTGTCGAACTGCCCGTTCAAATGCTGGGGATGGCCCTCGGAGATATGCATTCCTGTTTCAAAAGACCACTGGTCATTCAGCTCAAAGCCGACGGCCGGTGAAATACGCCAGTCATTATCATCTGTGTAAATAAATAGAATTTCGGGTTTCAGGCGTTCGTGCATGAAATCCTTGGAGAGTTTCAGCGTAATGAGGTTCTCGATCTTATCCAGCGGACCGCGCGTCGGGCCGAACAGCCGGGTCTACTGGCCTTGATCGAGATCCTCCCTCTTCTTGGCGATCATCTGGATGAACTGCAAACTGAATTGCAGGTCCGTCAAGAAGACCTTGTCGAACCCGAAGGCATAATTATACTGATCCACGTCGACCGTGCCGGCAATACTCTTGTCCGTGCCGTAATTCATGGCGCCGTTCGCCACGTGAGCGAACTCGCCCCGGAAGGTCCAGCCCTTACCAAAATCGCCGATGATGCCTTCCGTGATCGATTTCGAAAACGAACAACCGAAGACCTCGATCTGTTCCGCGCGGCGGGTCAGCTTGACCTGAATGTCCGGCGGGCCGAAGGGGTTGATGTTGACCTCGGTACGGGTGTAAGCGCTGGAGGCAAAATCACACATAGGTATGCAGATAATTCAAGGTGTAATCCAGGCCGCTTAAAAAACCGCCTTCGATCACGTTGCGCCAGCGCAGGCCGAATTTCATATTCTCGAAATTGCGCGAGGGTTTTTCATCGATCGTCGTGACCGTGACAAAAGGTTGAGAGGCGGATTCCGCCCCGGCCACGACCGTGCGCAGGGCGTAAGGCGAACCGGCCGGGGGATAATAATTAGGCTGATAATCCGGGATCAACAAAACCTGCACATGGCTGTTGGGCGTGACCTCCCTTTCCATGTTGCGCATCCACAGCGGAACGCGCATCTCCGGATAATCGCCGAGCGTCCATTCGCGGTAATCCAACGGGTTAACCATATC
>CAZBSU010000052.1:0-10095 GCA_964494745.1 uncultured Planctomycetales bacterium
TGTAATCATCGATCCGGGAGTTGTCGCCGATCGAGATATTCTCGAATCCGTAAAGACTCGCCCGGGAGTGGATCCTGACATTCCGGCCCAGATGCTTAAAAGGATATTTCTTCAACTCATCGTCTGTTAAATACCTGCCGCCCAATTCCATAACGCCCTCATTCTTTAAATATTATCGATTATTGCCGCGAATAAGCCCAGCGGCCTTATTCACAATATCGGCAACGCCAAGTCCATGTTTGGCTTTCATGTGGGCATGAGAGCCGAATCCGGAACAAAAATTATTCCTTATGCCGCAACGCCCGAAACGAACGGTTCCCACATGATTCTCGGCCAGCGCAGCCGCAACGCTCTCCCCTAGCCCACCGTCCAGATTATGTTCTTCCACAGTCAAAACGGCCTGGGTCTCGCGCGCGGCCCGGCAGACCGATTCCTGATCCAAAGGTTTGACCGTATGCATGTTGATGACCCGGGCGGAAATACCCTGCCGGGCCAATTCCTCAGCCGCGGCCACGACCTCTTTTAAAACCGAACCGGCCCCGATCAGGGTGACATCCGACCCGTCCCGCAACACGACGGCCCGCCCCAAACGATAATCATATTCTTTTTCGTAAACCGCATCCTCTTTGGTCGTGCCCATGCGCAGATACACCGGACCTGGATGATCATAGATCGCGTTCGTGACCTTTCCCGTCTCCGTCGGATCAGCCGGACACACCACAGTCATGCACGGCAGGGCCCGCATGAGCGCGATATCCTCAAGGGCATGATGCGTCGGGCCCAGGGTGCTGTAGCGCATGCCGCCGCCGATCCCGACGATCTTGACATTCAGTTGATGCATGCAGATGTCATTACGAATGAATTCAAACGTGCGCATAACTAGAAACGGGATGATGGTGTAAATAAACGGGATCTTCCCGGACGACGCCAGCCCGGCGGCCACGCTGACCATGGTGGTTTCGCTGATGCCGCAATTGATAAACTGATCCGGACATTCCTTGCGGAAATCGTCAAACACGATCGCGCCGTTGTCCGCGGTCAGCAGGATGACGTTGGGATCCTTTTTGGCGATAGTATGCAAAGATTTTATGAAAGCGTTACGCATGATTTAGAACTGTCCCCGTATCCCAGCTACCCAATATGCTAGTTGACAGGTTTATAGAGGCGTACGATCAACCCTTTTACTTTTTCCCCCTCCTGCGAGCGGGGGCATCAAGGTGCGGACAAATATTGTTAACATTATCGTTTACCAAGTCCTGAGCCAACCTTCATGGCGAGTTCCGCAGCGAAGCGAGGATGTCTGAGCCATGAAGGTTGGCTCAGGACTTGACGTCTTCTAAAGACTCCATCCCCAATTCCCGCAAGGCCGTGTTCATCTCGGCTCCCTGCGGCACACGGTAATGCCAGATCGGCACGTTTTCCATGAACGATATGCCTTTGCCTTTGATCGTGTGAGCGATCAACAGGCTGGGCTTGCCGGGCTCAAAGGGCGTCTCTTGTAAAACCTTCTCCAGGGCAGCCAGATCGTGTCCGCCACATTCTTTCACCGCCCAGTTGAACGCCGCCCATTTTTCTTTGAGCGGCTCCAGGCCAAGAACATTCTTGATCGGGTCGATAGCCTGAAGTTTGTTGTAATCAATAATCGCCGTTAAATTATCCAGACTGTGATGCGCGGCGAACAAGGCCGCTTCCCAGACACTGCCCTCCTGGCATTCCCCGTCGCCCATGATCGTAAAGACCCGGTAATCCTTTCGATCCATGCGCCCGGCCAAAGCGATTCCCGTGGCAAGACCCAACCCGTGTCCCAGGGATCCGGTGGTGGCCTCGATACCCGGGATCGCGCCGAGGTCCGGATGCCCCCCGAGTTCACCACCTTCCTGGCAGAACAAATCCAGATGTTTCCCCGAAGCAAATCCCGCCTGGATCAAGGTGGCGTATAAGGCCGCGCAGGCATGACCTTTACTCAAGACAAACCGGTCCCGGGCAGGATCCGCGGGATGGCGCGGATCGATCTTCAGGATGCGGAAATAAAGCACCGTCATCAGTTCCACGATCGAGAACGCAGGCGCGATATGCCCGCCCCCGGCCTTGCAGATCATGCGGAAGATCTTTCTTCGTATCCCTAGGGCAATTTCCTGAAATTGTTTTATATTCCCACTCATGTCCATCCCAGCCAACCGAAGATTCTTCGGATACAAATATTTTCTATCTCAGTGAGCCGGGAACATCGTAGCGCGAATGGAGCGCAGCGACCTGAGCGCGAGATGTTTCCGGCGAGCCTACTTTATATAAAATTAATCTGACTCTCATCCAGATCCAGATACTGATTGATAAAAATATTGCGCTGATCATACACGCAGTGATGCCGGCACTCCTGCCGAGCGTCGAAATCATGAAAACGCTGTTTGGTCTCCTCGGAGAACCAGATATCCCGGAAGGTCTTTTCTTTAAGCGATCCCAGTTCACCACCGGGCACATACGCCTTGTCGTGACACATATAGACCTTGGCGTCGGCCGCCACCACCGGGATGATCTGCTGGATCGCGCAGCGGCCATAAGACCGCTCAAAGATCGCGTTCAGCGCCAGGTCATCCGCATATTTGCTGATCACCTTAAAATGCTCATCCTGCAATCCCCGTGCCCGTTCGATTCCTGCGATAACTTTATCTTTAATCGGCCCGTGCACGGATTCCATATCCGGATCGATCACGGCGCACATCTTGATGTGATTCACGCCGATGTCCTTGGCAAAGACCGCCATCTCATAAACCTCATCCGCGTTTTGAGGCGTGATCACAAAATTGATCCCCAATTCGCATCCGGGATTCTTTATCCGGCTGAATTCCTGAATATTATTCGCGATCTTATGGAACATGTCCCGCTTCACCTTTCGAATCTCACCGTAACGCTCAGGACGGGAGCTGTCCATGGAGATGCGCACCCATTTGGCCTCTTTGAGAATTTCGGCGCGGTCTTCGTTCAGCAACGAACCGTTGGTGATCACGGAAAGGTCCATCCCGTATTCCAAGACGAGGCGCATGGCCTCTGCGATATGCGGGTATAAAAGCGGCTCTCCCCCGCCGCTGAAAGTGACGGCGCACACATTCAGCTCGCCCAGGTCCTTGATCAGACCGGCCATGATCTCCCATTCGATCTGGTCGTTGGGATGGAATTTGGCGCGCAGCTCGGACACATGCTGTCTGACCGCCCCGGGGTTGCCGTAACTGCAGTAATAGCAATGATGGTTGCAGGCATTCGTGGGCTTGATGCGGACATAGATCGGGGCCGTGACCTCGCCGCGGCGGATCGCGTCGAGCTTATCCTTGTGCCGGAAAATCTTGATGTAGCTGTAGGGATCTTTAGCGCTCATATCATTGGGGGAGGTTGACGCATCCTTCGTCGCTCAAACAGTCCTCGTTCTTTCGTCTTTTTCTATATAAAATCTTAAAGTAAGACGAAAACTCCGGAACTCGCTTGGGAAGGATGCGTCAACCTCCTTTGCTATATCGTTTGCTCGGGTTAAATAATATGTGCGTCATCGAGTCTCTTTAAAGGCACAATCAATCCGTCCGGTTGTCGGGCTGTGCCCCGTGCTCAAACATCCTCGCTCCCTATGGTCGCTGCGGAACTGCGCGCAGGGCACAGCCCGACAACCAAACCCTCTGTAAACCGAAGTCAACGTCCCCTGAAATCGCAAAGCGATTTCGGGGATTTTATCCCGGGAATCCTTCGGTTTCCAGGGGAGCAAAAAATTTCGTGCCCGAAGAAACTCCAATGACTTTTAAATGATTCTCCGAGTCCTCTCATTTTAATTTAACTGCCTGCATGGTCTTAATATTGTAATAGCGGATATTGTTCATCGGGTCCGTAATGCGCCCGTCGTCGAAGGCCGCCTTGAGATCCGCAACGGCTTGTTCGATATTGTGTTTGGGCGCGAACCCGAGTTCCTGCTTGATCTTTGCCGATGAAATGCTGTAAGAACGCGTGTCATCCGTGGCCTGGACCTCGACCGGCAGATCCGGCCGGTTCAATCCGCGCTTGACAACTTCGGCCAATTCACGGACCGCATGATTCTCATACCCGGCATTAAAGACCTTTCCGGCGATCTTTTCTTTTGGATACTGCAGACAATTCAGGTAAAGGTCGGTCACATCTTCCATATGGATATTCGGGCGTTTCTGTTCCCCGCCGAATACCGTGATCCGGCCTTTGTTAACCGCATGATTGGTCAGGATATTCACGGTCAGATCCAGCCGCAGACGCGGCGAATACCCGCAGACCGTGGCCGGCCGCAAAACCAGGGCCGTAAAATCCGGCCCCTGCTGTTTGAGGAGATAATCTTCACATAAGGCCTTGTATTTGGAATAATCGGTCAACGGTTCCAGGGGCAGGTCTTCGGTTACATCCTCTTCTTTTTTGATCCCGTACACGCTTGAACTGGAGGCATAGATAAAACGCTGGACGCCGTTTTTTTTCGAGATATCGACCAAAGGGAAAAAGGCATCATAATTAATGGACTTGCCCAACGCCGGATCAAGCTCGTAACTGGGATCATTGGAAATACAGGCCAAATGGATAACGGCCTCTGTTCCCGGCATCTCTTTCTCTAAAAGTGACCGGTCACGGATATCCCCTTTGACCAAGGTGAGATCCGGATGATCCTTGACCCCATCCAGGACATCCTCGCCGTAAATAAAAAGGTCAAGGACCTTGACCCGGTAATCATGCTCAAGGAGTTTCGGCACCAGGACCGCGCCGACATATCCGGCCCCACCGCTCACAAGGATATTCTTCATTTAAGCAGCCTTTCACACAAACGCGCGACCTTATGCGGTTCGATATAATTCATACAGAAACGCCGATAGGTGCATACCGGCAGATAACACGGGCGATACGGGCACCGCAAAGGGGACCGGACGAAATGCAGGTTTTCAGGACCCTGCATGCGCTCGTGATTCGTCGGGCCGAATAAAGTGACCACCTGTTTCCCCAGGACCTGAGCCACCGTCTGCCCCAGGGAATCAGAGGTCACGATCAGCCGGCAGCTCGCGATCCAATCAAAGTATTGATTTAAATTTTTTTGCCCCTGCTGCCAGGAGATTGAATATTTTTTCTTCAGCAATCGTTCCAGCACCTTCCATTTATCCATCGGCCAAGCCTTGGTCGGCCACTTGCTGCCGACGGAATAATTGAAACCGATGTCGTATTTTTCTTTGACCCGCCGGGATTTAAGAATGAACCCTTCGCCTTTCCACCTTTGTCCGATCGTTTCGTAAAGGATCTCACAGGCCGTTTTCTTGATATCCTTTTGATTCTCCTGGCCCATGAGCAGATAGCGCGTGGTCGGCTTAAAACAGTTAATATCATGTTTTCGTTCGTCAAAATAGAATCCGAACCGTCGCGCCGCCTTAAGCTGATCCACCCAGGTCGAGATACCGATATCTTTTTCAAGATTGATCAGGATATCATATTTCCGGGACTGGATCGAGCGGAAGGCCGCCGGCCCGAAGACAAATAGTTTATTAATATACGGATTACCTTTAAGGATATCCCGGGCGGCCCAAGACGTTACCCAAGTCACATGATCTTGAGCGAAACGGTGCAGGATCGCGGTGCACATCAGGACATCACCGTAACTCACGGTGGTCGAGATGCCGCGGTCCAGGAATTCGGAAAACCCGGTCTTGATAATAAGGACTTTGCGCGGTTTATGTTTCATCGAATTTGACGTCAATCGACGTGTAGCCGAATTGCTGGAGATGATTGGTCTTGACCTTCACATCACACGGGCTGCAGGTCCCGTAATGATCGCAGTCCCGGTGACAAAATTCCATCTTGAGATCCGGATCCATCAGGTTGGCGGTCACCCCGCCCGCATACCCGGTGTAAAGATCGCTGTGGCAACGGTAAACATCCCCGTTCGGCGCGATGGGGAAAACCGTATTGCGGCAGCGGACATGCGGCCGGGCCGGTTTGCCGGCACAGGCATCAGGATATTTATACTGGCCGTAAAGCTTCCCGTTCCATTCGCCCAAAAAGGCCTTGGTCCGGAATGTGACCCCGGCCTGTTTGGCCTCCTTGCGAATCTCTTCCGTCAAATCGGGATAATCCGGATGTTCGATATGATAAAGGCCGATGCTGACGACATCCTGCAATTCGCGGATACGCCCGATCAACTCATGATAATCGTTCTGGCCGTGATGATAACTGACCCGGATGGTCGGATAAGGGCTCGGACGGCGGTTCCATTCCAGGGTCGTGAGGTCTTTGAATCTCTCGGGGGTGACCTGCGGCGGCAGGGCGGTCAGGATATCGATCTTGTGGCGGACGCCCTGAAGCAGCGTCCAGATCCCTTTATATAAAAACGGCTCCCCGCCTTCAAAGGTAACCGGGATGTCGGGCGGAAGGGTCAAACGATTGAGTCCCGCGGTCCATTCTTCGGGAGATAATTCCCGGTAGGTGCGGGCATTAATGAAGGCATTGGCCTGATTGGTTATGCAATACGGACAGTTCAAGAAGCATTTATTGGTCAGATAAATACCGATATAATCCGTGTCGGCAGGCAGACGGACAGCAGACAGATCTGGTCTCATTTCGGGCATGAATGGGGTTCCGATGATATCTAATAAAGCAATATATATTAATACTAATTAAAATGCAAGCATCTGCGAGATAAATTCAGGACGGGTAAAGATGTATTTCTGGGGATATAACCTAAATGAAAATATCCGGGGGCAGGCTAAAAAACGATCATCTCAGGGGCCGTTTCGCTGAGAATATCCGTTTTGTCCCCGGGTTTGAGTTGCGCGATGCGTTGGCTGACGATTTCGGCTTCTTCGGCTTGCCCAAGAGCCCGAAAGGTCCGCTCGAGATAAGATAAAACACGCGGATCATGTGAATGTTCCTCCAATCCCTGGGTCAGGAATCCCAGGGCCTGCGGGAACATATCCATCTGGGCGGCCGCCATGCCGGCCAAGACATAGAAAAAGCTCTTATCGGTGTCCCGCATCTGCACGGCCTGCAAACTCGTCTCCACAACGGCCGCGTAATCACCGGACTGGAATTGGCTCAGGGCCAAATAACGGTTGCCGTCCGCATAACCTTGACGCAATAACCGGTTGTTCCGCTGCATATGCTCATCGGCCGACAGCGGCGGCCAGCGCCAAAGGATCAAAACCGGAGTCACGGTTATATATTCCCGCATGTTTGACAAAGTGAGGTACGGGTTGGGTTGCCGGGCGTCCGCAAATGAACGCGCGGCCTGTTCATATTGCTGATTCGCATAATAGACCATCCCCAGCCCATGATGAAACCAGAAATACAGAGGATTGATCTGAACGGCCTTTTGATAAGCGCCCGCGGCGTTGACCGGCTGGCCCAAAAGATAATAACAATACCCCTGCCAGGCAAAACTGTCTTCCGGGTAAGGCGTGACGGCGGCTGCCTTTTCAAAATAATCCACCCATCCCCTGACCCGGCGGCGGAAAACGGCGTCCAGCGGCTGCTCGTTGAGGTTTGTCAACAAAGGCAGCGACGGCATCCGGGTTTCGAGAGCGCGAAGCCGCGCCTTTTCACGGATATGACCGAAATCGATCAATCGGTCAAACCAAATCAAATTATTGACCACATAAAGAATCAGAACCGCCAGATAAATGCCCGCCGCCCAGACCACCCCCTTCAACATCACGCGGACATATTTTCTCGCCGGAATTGTTCTCATGTCCTAGCCTTTTTTCTCCATCCCACTAAGGCGAACACATAAAACGGGCAGGCATACAACAAGCCAATTTTAAGGAAAACCCATCCGCTGAACACAGGATAACGAATATAAATGACATTCGGGAGAATTTCAGTGCATTCGAAAAGAACACAAAAAACGTGGATCAAATAAAAAGGCCCTCCGCGCAAGACCACCGGCAGCAGATCTTGCGGGGTGAACAAAAGCATTTCCCATATCTCCATCTGGAAGGTATCGTTACCGGGGCCGGGTTGGCCGAAATATTGCTCGGCCGGACCGAACATCAAATTGCTCTCATTGCCCGTAAAACTGATCATGGACAGGACCGGGAACAACGCGAGGAGAAAGATAATTCGCCACCCCTTCTCACCGAATCGCGCCTCGAGACGTCGCAGAAAAACACCGAATGGATAAACAACCAGGGGAATGACAGACGTAACAAAATAGCGGTAACCGTAAAATCCGCCCTGGGTTTTCCAGATAATCGCGACGTATAAGTTGATCAGCCCAGCCAACATCAAGATCAGCATGTGCCGTTTCATGGGATAACGAAGGACAAACAGGGCCCCCATGCCGATGAGGACAAAAGGTGCCGTATAAAGCAGGCCCCAGTCGATCCCAAAAACGATATGAATGAAACGGCGGACATAGAAAGTAGGCGCATGAACCGTCGTCAGCGCCTTCACGGCCAGAGGATAATTCTTGACCACCGTAAAATAAGCCGGAAAAATTTTGAAACAAAAAATCAGCCCCCCGGCTATCAAAAACACCGCGCCGATCCTGAGCCAGAATGCGCCCGATTTCAAATCACGGGCTTCTTCCCAGAAAATGACCAGCGGCCATATTAGCGCCAAGACCGCGTTATTATACCGGACCAAAAAAACACAGGCCACCGCCACTCCGATCAAAAGGATATCACGAATGCCGCGCGGAGGTTTATGTTTCAGATGGGTTCTTACTAAAAAAACCGCCAACAGGCACTGGAGGAAAAACTCATAGGCATGCGAACTAACAGGTCTCTGAAAAACATAAATAGGAATCCCCTGCGCCAGCACCATCAAGCCGATCGACCACAACACGAACTTCTCCCCCAAATGCGGCCGCAGACAGCGGAACAGGATCAGGCACCCGAGACAGAAATAAAAATGCGTCGCGAAAATAAAGCCAAACAGACTCCAGCTATGTTGAATATTATTTAAAGTGCGAATGTTGACAATATCCGCGCCCGAAAGACGGTCGATCAGGGAAAAGGCCCATACAAACGGCGAGGCCAGCAGCCCCGGGCCGATACTGGCCTTAATGCCGTCAGGCGCCAGAAAGAATTCTTTATTGTAGGAAGGAAACTCCCCGAATACCATTGAAGAGGCATGCGCAAAATATTCAAAATCATCGGTCGGATAAAACATACCCCGGTGCTGCAAATCATAGGGGCGCAAAAGGACAAGGCCGCTGATCAGAATAAGAAATACCAATTTTTTCACGCCGTCAATCCCTCCCCTTAGGTGATGTTACGTGCAGACCCTGACGGGGCCGGCGGTTCGATGCCACCCACCGATGCCTTTTCGATCACAAAAAGGACATGGGGCCCCCATTTTTTGATCAAGGCATCCAGTTTGAGCCGGTCAAAACGTCGTCAGAATCTTGACTTGTTCCAAGGCTTATGTTTTTTCTTCCTCCCGGCCGACAGCAGATTCAATCGTCCGCACAAAGAAATCGGCTACGTCGATCTTGTCCGCCAGCATCCTTTCCTTTCTCTGGGTCCAGACGGTTTTCCGCTCCCGAAGCCCGAGTATTTCATCGATCTTATCATAGAACCGCTGGGATTCGGTTGTTTTAAAACCGAACGTCAGTCCATACCGGTTTTCCAGTTCTTCCAGGTAACTCAGTCGGCCGACGAAATCGTTGAAGCGGATCGCAGGCGTTCCCAGGACAGCGGCCTCCGCCGCCATGGTCTGGCTGTCGCCGATATAAAGATCCGCGAACGCAAGCAAGTGCAAGATATCCTCCGGGGGAATTCTCAAACGGTGTGGCTCCAGATCCCCCGGCAGGGGCCGTTCCGCGGTGATATAAATTTGGCCATAAGGTTTGAGCTCGACGACGATCTTGCGGGCCATCTCGTCCGTGATGCCGGACTTGCCGACATCATGGCTTGCCGTCAGCGAGGCCAGCCGCAGGATAAAAAATTTCCCGCCACCAGGGTGATACCGTCTGACGACATCCTCATCGGGCATAAAATACCGCGGATGAAGATACGCCAGTTCATGATACCCCGCGTAAGAGACACGGCGGGTTCCCCAGCGTCCCGCATCACAGCATGCCGGCATCAAGATCCGCGTAGCCAAAGGATAAAAAAGATA
>CAZBSU010000053.1:0-10077 GCA_964494745.1 uncultured Planctomycetales bacterium
AGGATCGAAGCAGAGAAAGCCGCCCAGCAGGCTAAGGCCGAAGCCGAGGCCAAAGCGGCCAAGATCACGGAATTATTGGCCCAGGCCCGCAACTTACTCGACAGCGGTGAATTGCAGGCCGCGATCGAAAAGGCCCAGGTGGTCTTGAGCCAGTATGATCCGGATTCAACCGTTGCGCAGAATATCATCAACACCGCTAAGGCCGAGCTTAAAAAGCTGGCCGAGAAGAAGGCTGCCACTGTTCAGCAGGACGTGCAGGAAGGTGTTCAGGGCGTTTTGGGCGGCATAGGTGAATAATCCGGACTGACATATTTCTTGTCTCGTCACGAGAAATCGTGTACATTAAAGGCAGTTCTTTTTAAAAGAGCTGCCTTTTTTTATTCAGCTTGATGGTTCATTTGACAAGGCATAGGGACATGTTTACCGCCGGGTAGGGGGTCTTATTAAAGATCACAGAGGGACAGGGTTTATGCGGATTGAAAGAATCATCCACCAGACCTGGAAGACCAGGGATATCCCCCGGCATATTTACCGGGAGGAGTGGATGGACTCCTGGAGAAGACATCATCCCGATTGGGAGTATCGGTTGTGGACCGACGCGGACAACCGGCGGCTGATCGCCGAGGATTTCCCCTGGTTCCTCGAGACCTATGACGGTTATCCGGCCGGTATTCTGCGTGCGGACGCGGCGCGGTATTTTATCCTGTTTAAACACGGCGGGCTTTATGTCGATCTGGATTACAGGAGTTTGCGGAATATTGAACCGCTGTTGAAAGACTATGATCTTGTTTTGACCTATGTCTGTTCGGACAAAGCCCATTGGCACGGCACATCCAATGCGATCATGGCTTCCCGTTCCGGTCTGCCTTTGTGGCTGGATGTTTTTCGCGAAATGCGCAAGATGAGCCGCGCGGATACGATCATCGAGTTTAAAACCGGCCCGGTCATGCTGAAAAAGGTCCTGCGGCGCTATCGGCAAAAACAGTTTTTCTCGTCGCTGGCCGGGCACCGGCCCGCCCGCATCAAGATTTACCCGCCTGAATATCTCTGCCCGATTGATCACAGCCGGTATTCGATCTTTAAAAGATCCCTCCCTCAGGCCTTCCTGGATGATCCTCAGGGGCACTTCCCCCGGGCTTACGCGGTGACCTTCTGGGCGCATAATTGGGATGACCCGTATTATCATATGATGGAGACCAGATCCTTATGAGGCCGCGAATTCCACGGAATTTCTTTTTTTATTGGTCGGGCCAGGATTTTTTATTTGTGCATTTGTTGACGATCCGGTCCTTGTTAAGAACGAATCCCATGGCACGGTGCGAAGTCCATTGCCGTGTGGAACCCGTTGATAATCCTCACTGGGAAACCTTGAAAGGATTGACCGGGCTCCGGATTGTGCGGGTGGACTTCCCTGAGTTATGCCGCCGGGTGGGTGTTGAGATCGGGGATATCGATGTTTGCACGAATGCGAATATTCTGGAAAATCACCGCAGTGATATATTTCGGTATTTGATACTGGCATGCCATGGCGGAATTTATGTTGATTTTGATACCGTTATCCTGAAGGACTTGAACCCGCTTTTGGAAACGGAGTTTTTTATCGGTTATCAGCAATATGCCGGCAAGGTCGTTCTGAACGGGGGCATAATGGGGGCGGTCGCGGACTCCGCCGCCCTGCGCTTGTGTTTGTCCGAAATGCGGAGCCGGCTGAAACATACGGATCGGCTTTCCTGGATAGCGTTGGGGCCGGAATTGCTCAGCGAGGCTTTTATCCGGCATCGGGTTGGCGCCGGGCCGGCCTTGAAGATCCTGGGCCTGGCCGCTGAACGGAGATGGCCGTCGTGGATTTCGCGCGGCCTGACCCACTGGGTGAAAAGACCGGGATTGACATATGAGCTTTATCCCGCACATTATTTTTATCCTTTCCCGTGGTATCGGGCGAAGGAGATATTTCAGGAACGGACGGACGGCCCGGAGGCGTATGCGTTGCATTATTGGAGTTCCGTGAATCATGAAATTATTCGGGATATCGATCAGTTATATCTTCAGGACAGCCCCAGCCTGTTTGCCCGAATTTTGTCGAAGCAACGGAATGGTTTCGCGAGACTAGAGACGGGAACCACATGCCGACAGGGGAGCGATAGAAATATTATGAAAAAGATAGCGATCGATATCCGGCCTTTGCAGCAGTTCGATAACCGGTTCCGCGGTGTGGGCTGTTACATCTATAACCTCGTTCGGGAAGTCATCCAATTCAATAATCGCTATGCCATCACTCTGCTTTTATCCGATCAGCCGGAAATCCCCCAGGTCGGGGCATGGCTGTCCGGTTTGAGAAAAGTGGCCGATAGGCCTTTGACCTTCGGGAAGATCCCCCCCCCGGATCCGAATCCTTTGGCCTGGCGAAGCCAATGGGGCCTTTACAGATATATCAAACAACACAGGATCGACCTTTATCATTGCCCTTTTCAGACCGGGTTGCCCTTATTCAAGCCATTCAGAACGGTCCTCACGATTCATGATCTCATCCCGATCAGGATGCGGGATCATTATTTCTCTGGCCGGGGTCTGCGTCATCGAATGCGGTTTTATTTGCAGCTGTTCTCTGGGAAGCGGGCCGACAGGATCGTAGCGGATTCTGAGCATACCCAGAAAGATATTATGGAGATATTGAAGGTCCCGGCCCGGAGGATACGTGTTGTTTACTGCGGAGTTAATGAAAGGTTCGGGCCGATACCGCTCCGGGAATCAGACGGTTGGCTCGATAAACGCTATGGTATCCGCAAACCATATTTATTATATGTCGGGGGCATTGAATTCAGGAAGAATCTATTGCGGCTTTTAAAGGCTTTTCAGTTAATCAGACGCAAACAGGATATATCTTTGGTCCTGGTCGGCAAGGTCGATCGTGAAGGCAGTCAGATTCTTGCCTCCGCCCGGGATGAGGGGCTTTTGACTGAGGATGTGATTTTGACGGGATTCATTCCGGAAGACGATTTGGCTGTGCTGTATAACCGTTGTCAATTCTTTGTGTTCCCGAGCCTGTATGAAGGTTTTGGACTGCCGGCCCTGGAGGCCATGGCTTGCGGGCGAACCCTAATTTTTGCGGACTGTTCATCATTGAGCGAGATCGTCGGGGATGCGGGGATTGGTGTCAATCCCTACGATGTTATGCAAATAGTTGAAGGGATGGAGAAATTATTATCAGATAATCGTTTAAGAGCCCAGTTACAGGATAAGGCCCGGGAGCGCGCAGGCCATTTTAGTTGGCGCAGAGCGGCGATCGCCATGTTGGATGTTTATGCCGAAGTCCTGGGGGATCGGCCATATGCGGAGGGCAATAATGGATACGCACGAATACCTTCGATATTTCGAGAAAAAGTATCGACGTCGGCTTGAATGCCGTAACAAATACATGGATTATAGTGACAGGTACAATGGGTTTAAAAAAATTTTTGAAGTATTATTAAATAAAAAACAGAAAGATTTTACGATCATCGAGACCGGGACCTTGCGCGAGGCCAACAGCTGGACCGACGGGCAAAGTACGTTCATATTTTACGATTTTATCAACACCTTTGGGGGCAAATTGATCAGTATCGATGTGAATCAGGAGGCCCTAGATTTTTCTGCTCGGTTTGTCGGGCGCCACATTCGATCATCGGGACTGGCCCGCCTGGAATGTGTCCAAGGCGATTCGGTCGGGGTTCTAAATTCAATCTCCGAACCAGCCGATCTGGTCTACTTAGATAGCCTGGATGTCGACAAAGACTGCGACAAGGGTATGTCGCATGCCTTGTTGGAGATGGTCAGTCTCAGGCGCATTATTTCCATAAGCCCCGGGCTGTTGGTGGCGGTGGACGACAATTGGGATGGAATCGGAAAAGGGTACTATCCTCTGTGCTGGGCTAAGGCGACCGGACAGGAAATATTGTATGAAGGGTACCAAATCCTTTTTCGTATCCGCGATTTCTCATAACCAATGAGCAACATGATGGAATCCCTCAATTTGATGGAGCTGTCGGCCCGGTATGATTCTTTTATCGCAGACGGGATTCCCGTTATTCACCGGGAGATGAATCAGGTTGTCTTTGCGGGGGATGAGGATTAAAAAATGTCTCTATGATGATGCTTTGCGGAAAGGATTCGTAAAATGAAAAACGGGAAGTTTTTCATTCGTTTATTCGTCCTGGTCGGCCTGACATTCACTGCCTTCGTTGCGCAGGTGCGGGCCGAGAAAATCATCGTTCTCGGTGACAGCCAGTTGAACGAGCCCGCCCAGCGTCGGATCGCTGCCGCCGTTATCGCCGAGAAACCAGATATCGTTTTTCGTGTCGGTGACCTGGTCAATGACGGCGATGACCCGGATCAATGGGCGCTATTTCGAGAAATCAACGCCCCGCTGCTGGAAACCGGGGAGTATTTCCCGTGTTTGGGAAATCATGAATATGACTCCCCGCTTTATTTTGAGCAGTTTCCTTTTTTGAAAGGCCGGCGCTGGTATTCGGTTGACCGGGCCGGGATCCATTTCACGATTCTGGACAGCAATTCGCCTTTGGACCCTGATTCCGACCAGTATCAGTGGTTGAAATGGGACTTGCGTGGGGAAAAAGAAGGCATCCGGCATAAGATCGTGATTTTTCATCATCCGCTCCTTGATGTGGGGGAAGGGCACCGCCCGAATGAGAAAGGCGTCAAATACCTGCTTTTGCCTCTTTTTGAACAATACGGCGTGGATGCTGTCTTCAGCGGCCATGATCACAATTATCAGCGTTTTGAATACAACGGCATCGTGTTTGTCGTCACCGGTGGCGGCGGGGCCCGGCTGAAGGGCCAGGCGCGCACCAGCCCGTACTTGCGAAGATTCAAGAAGGCCTATCATTTTTGTGTTTTATCAACTCAAGATGAGGATGTCCGGGGCCAGGTCTGGGACATCCGGGATAACCTGATCGATGACTTTTTGATCCCGGAGTAAGAAGGAGGGGTGATAAGGACGGGCATAAGGGTTTTCAGAAAGGCCTCACCTGGAGGGGCCGACCTAAAAAACTTTTTTGATATCTGGTGGCGGGTTATATAATAAACAATCGAAGAATGCTCCATCGGCGGCGGGATAATCCGTATGAGCGGCCGAATTTTCAACGCATTCAATCGACACAAACGGACGGAGAGACATTATGCGGACAAACGCCTTCACGTTGATAGAGATGGTTCTTGTCATCCTGATTGTCAGTGTCATCGCATCCCTGGCCCTGGTGGCCTATAATGACGTTATGTCGCAGCAGGTTGAGCGCCGTATGATCACCGATCTGAAAGCGATTGATGCGGCCATTCGAATACGCGAGTCGCGTTTGGGGCCTTATGATACCTGCGGGGCCGGGTGTGCGACCGCCCAGCTGAACGCGGATTTGGGTTTGAAACTGACCCCATTGGCGCATGTCACGTATCGCTGTTTCTGGACCGGGGTGACCGAAAACCGCTGCCGGGGCGAATACTCCGAAGGGCCGACGTATTGGGAGGTCACGCTGTGGCCGGCGAGTGTCGGCGATAATCCCTATTGTTCGTCCGGCACCTGCCCTACCTGCACGGCCGCTGGCTGTGATTACCTGTAAACCAGGCAAATCTTTTCGGCCGTCATTTGCGAAAAGGGCAGGTCTTGATGCCCCCGCCTCCCGGGGCGCCTTGAAGCCTTAAATCATGCCATTCTTTTCGATTATCATTCCTGTCTATAACCGGTGTGAGTTACTTGAAAGAGCCGTTGCGAGCGTCTTGGCCCAGACGGATCCCGATTTTGAATTGATTATTGTCGATGACGGATCGACCGACGGCACGGCGGCCATGGTCCGGGCGTGCGGTGATGCGCGGGTCCAATATATTTATCAGCCTCACCGCGGCGTTGCGGCTGCCCGCAATCAAGGGCTGGCCCGCGCCGGAGGGACGTTCGCTGCGTTTCTTGATTCGGATGATAGGTGGCTGCCTGAGAAATTGGAGCGTTTTCGTCAGGTCATCCGGGATTTTCCGGGAGTCCTGATTTTTCATTCCGAGGAGGTCTGGTCCCGCCGCGGCAAGCGGCTGAACCCGAAGAAAAAACACCGTAAACCCGACGGCTTGGCCTACCGTCAGGCCTTGCCGCTGTGCTGCATCAGCATCTCGACCGCGGTCATCCATCGCGACGTTTTTGCCGATGTGGGCCTTTTTGACGAGTCGTTTACGGCCTGTGAGGATTATGATTTTTGGCTGCGGGCGACCTTTCATTATCCGGTCAAACTGATCAGCGAGTATCTGACTGAAAAAGACGGCGGCCGGCCGGATCAGCTTTCGATGTCGGTGTGGGGGATGGACCGTTTTCGCATCCGCGCTTTGGACAAGATGCTGTCTTCCGGGCTCTTGCCGGATGACGATTATCGCGCGACGTTGCGGGAGTTGAAAAAAAAGGTGGATGTGTTCGCGCGCGGGGCCCGCAAGAGGGGAAGAAAGACGGAGGCTGATTATTATCAAGCCCTTGCCGGGAAATATGGACAAAGAGATTAGGTCGCCTTGAAAAAGGCGATCTCCTGCGCTTTGTTCGGCAAGGATTGTCAACAGGTCATAGATTATGAAAAACGAGCGCTCGCCAATCAGGGATGCAGGTTCGATGATGATGCCTCTGCTTTATGCCTTTATCGCTGCATGTGCGAGTTTGTCCTTGTTGAAGAATAATTTTTTTCTTGGCACAGACGCCTGCCTTTATGCCATCTCCGGCCGGAATCTGGTGGACCTCGGTTCTTATCCTTTAACCTATGCGTCTCCGTTTTATCCCTTGCTGATCGCCGGGGCTTACGGGGTGACGGGACAGCTTCAGTGGTCGGCGCATCTTATTTCGGTTATTTCTTTTGCCTTCTCTGTCTTTCTTTTTTTCAGGCTGGTGGGGGATCATTATCGAAAGAGAACGGCCCATATGGCCACTGTTTTATATGTCTCGCATGGCTTGGTCCTGGGGTATTCCTATCGCGGTTTGACCCATGCCGTCGATCTGCTTTTATTTATCGGGTATCTTCATTTGTCTTTTGCCTTGCTGAAAGACAAATTGTTGCGCTTGCCGCGCATAGCCATCCTGGGCGCGGTATTGGCTGCCGCGGTTTTGAACCGGCCGGAACATATGGTGACCGCTATTTTGCTTGTGCCGGCATTGATCAGATTGGCCGACGCCCAACGGCGAAAGAAAATATTGATGTTGGTTGTGTTGCTTGGGGTCATGGGAACACTTTTGTATCCCTATGCCCATTTTTTGAAAGAGACCACCGGCCGATGGGGCCTGACACTCAAGACGGCCAATCTGCGCAATATCGAAGAGGTGGATAGTTCCGGCCAGGCTGGAGGGCGCAGATATGTGGACAGGGGTTTTTATGATTTTGATCTTGGGCGGTATGTCTGGGGCCATAAAAAACAGCTGTTTCGGAAGTATGTCAACGGGCTGGGGCGGGCTTGTGTTCAGCTTTCCGAAATCCTGTATTTTGGATTAGGGTTGATTCTGGCCGGCTGGGGTTGGTTGGTTCCCAGGCGCTCGGCCCGGTCGGGACCGCAAGATATTATCCTTTTTTTGTGTCTGGCGCCCTTGCTTTTTGTTATTCCTTTTTCCGACTTGCAGCCGCGCTATTACATTACCTATCTGCCAATATTTTTTTTATGGATCGCCCGGGGGATTGAATCGGTGGCCGATCGTTTTGCGGAAGGTCACCCCCATCCGCAGACGGGGAGGATCCGGATTTATGCCCTTATCCTGGGTTTTCTTTTGCTCGCGAATATCGCTTATACGATTTCTCACCATACGCTAACGATACAGGCCGTTCCTATCGAGCATGTTGAGATGGGCACATGGATGAAACGGGAGATCCCGGATGTCAAAAACGCCCTTATGGTCTCAGTCAAACCGTTTGTGGCGTTTTACGCCGACAGCCATTATACTTCGCCCCCGGCGGTGCAGGACCATGCGGACCTGATCCGTTGGATGAGGTCCGAGTCGGTCGATTACCTGATCGCGGATGCACGGGATGGGATCAGCAGCCAACCGCCGTTTAAGGTTCTGAGAAATGAAAGGCACGATCACCCGGGACTGAAACCCGTGCATGTTATTTACAAGTCCAGAAAAATCATTCTTTATCAGCTGAGGCCGTTAAAGAGCATATCCTTTTAATTCATGTCAAAGACTTTCCAATATCTAAAAAATTTTGTCCGGAATAAACGGAATGCGCCATGGGCTCAGGATGGCGACACAGATAAAGACGGCCTGGGACACCCCCGTTGCGTTACTTCCCTGATGCGGGACAGTTGCAATTCGCGCTGTGTCATGTGCGGAGTGGGGTACGCGGATAACCCGAATGTCAGCGCCATAACTTATGAGACGTATATGAGGATGTTAGGCCATCTGGAGATGAAAGAAGTAAAACAGATTGTCTTTTCAGGAGGCGGGGAGCCTTTGTTGTGTGAAGACTTGTTGAGGATCGTGCGTGAGACCAAGCGGGGGTATCCCTGGGTCATGCTCGTCTTGTACACCAACGGGATCGTCTTGTCGGAGGAGATGGCCCGCCAACTTTTGGATCAGCGCGTGAACAAGATTATTATTTCCATCAACGCCTCCCGGGCCGAAACACATCGCCGGGTTACCGGCACCGATGCTTTTGCGGCCGTCGTAAGAAACGTTAAAGGCTTGGTGCGGGCCAGGGACCGGGCGGGGGCCCGCCCCCATATTGAATTATCGTTCGCGGCCTCGCTGTTAAATATCGATGATTTGTGCGGAATCATCAGAGCGGCCGGGCCTGGGGAGTTGATTCCGTGGACATGCAGTATTGCCGGTTTTATTCACGGAAGATCAGTCTTTGCCCCGGAACAGAGTATCCCTCCCTCGAAAGAAGATATTCTCTGTTTCACCATCAAGATCGGTCGGATAAGGTTCTTGGAGAAGCGATACGGCTGGCCCGGATGTCCGGAATCCGGTTCAGACATCCGCCCTTGTTCAGCGAACCCGACGGCGCGGGCCATACGTGCGATCAACCCTGGACGACACTCCTGGTAGGCCCGGGAGGAGAGGTTTATCCCTGCGGGGGCGGGGAGGTCATCTTTTACAAGGCCCTTGCCGAGGGCAAACTCTTTTTCGGCAATCTTCTCAGAGAGAATGTCAGCGAATTCTGGGATAACGAATCCTATCGCAAGATAAGGCTTTCGTGTTTGCATCAGGCTGAGGACTGTCCCGTCGGCCAGTGTCGGAATTGCAGCCGCAGCATGGACCGTCTGGGCGTCAATAGCGAAAAGGCCCATTTTATCAATTGTGACCATTAAGAAAGGCAAGAACCATGTCGGCCCGCAATAAAATTTTGACAAAAGAAGACGTGGCCGTGTGTCTGTTGTTCTACGAAAGGATTGACCAGACGAAAGAATGCATCGCGAGTTTTTTTGCCTTCGGGGTCGGGCATTTACATACTCAACAACGGCTTTTCCCGCGCGGGGCGGCAGGTCCTGGGGGCCTTTTGCCGCCATTATCCGCAGATCAGGATTTTTGACGTTGAAACGAATTTGGGCGTGGCGGCGGGACGCAATTATTTGATACGACATACCGTCCAGCCCTGGATGGTGTTTGCTGACAATGACATGATCATCAAAAAAGACACGTGGGTAGAAACCTTGAGCCGTTATGTCTCCCGTTATCCCGGGGTTGAGGTTTTCATCCCGCCGTTGTTCAATGTCCATGATCGGGCCTATCATGCCCATGGTTCCCTTCGTATCGTCGGGAAAAGGTGCGTGACCGCAGGGGCGCGCAAATGGACCAACATGTTCCCGGGAGGGGCAGCATTTGTGAAGCGCGGGCTTTTCGAAAGGCTGGGACTTTACGATGAAAGTATGTTTGTGGGATTCGAAGACCATGAGCTTTGCCTGCGGGCGATGCGCGAGGGGAATCCGATAAAAGGTCTTTTGATTAGGGGCCTTGAATTTGTTCATGATCACCGCCCGGTCTCGGCCGATGAAGATAAACAGGCGGTCATGACCAGGTATGATCCGGGTCTTAACGAGGCATCTCATAAGCGGATAAGGGGAAAATACAACCTG